>JBFZEZ010000455.1:0-5007 GCA_041306585.1 Spirochaetota bacterium
TTGAATATGAATTGTGCCGAATCCCGGGGTCAGTACTGATCCCCCTTGCCACGATTCGTGTCCGCCATATGGAAATCCCCAGGGATAAAGACATTGTGGTTTTCTGCAAACTTTCTATCCGCGGATACGAGGCGGCCTTGATTCTTCAGGCCGCCGGATTCACCCGGGTATATATGATGGACGGCGGGATCGAAATGTGGCCTTATGAAAAGGTTTACGGAATGAAATAACAATTCCACGAAGTTTAACGATCCACACAATATCCTTAAATCCTTAAATCCTTAATTCGGTCATCTCCTCGAACCCGGCGATCTCTTTTGTGCCCACGACCCCGACGATAAAGTATTGGCGGCTTATCGGGTTGTACTGATAGTGCGGTATCAGCCTGAAATTTTCAATAAGCCCTGTCGATTTCACGTGGGTACGCACGCCGGTGCAGTAGATGCGCTGGTCGTCTATTCGAATGGCATCCTCACCATCGATGTTGACGGGAAGATTTCTTTTGATTATCTCCTTTACTTTTGCCTCAAGCTCGGCAATGTCGATGGTCGGGCACTCATCGAAATTTATGGTAAACCCATGTTTGATGTTTGAATGTAGGGTTTTTCGGGTGTGGTTGTAGTCCTTTTCAAGGATGGTGCTGGTGATGTCCTCTGCCGAGTGAGCCATGAGCCTGAATTTTAATGTTTTATCAGCGATTTTTTTTATGCTGTCCGGGAAGGGGCCGAAGACCGAGGGACGGGCCACTATCACCTCATTCCCGATTCCGAAAATGACCTGGGCATTATATCCGAGTGCCGCATACACGAGATCGAAATGCTCGACAACCACACGCCGGCCGTGCACCACCACGTTGTTGATCGCATCAACTATTTCCCGTGCCGGCCTGAACGCGAGCTCGTAGCGCATATCGACATGAAATGTATGCCCTGAAAAATAGTTCTCAGGGTCGAAACTGTAAATCAGGTTCGCAACCGTATTCACCCCGTCATCGTCATTGGTGAGCTGCAGCCCCGGGAAAAGTCCCATGGTAAGGGTCGATTTGCCGGCGCCCTCGGCGCCGATTATCCCAATGAGGAGATCGGTCGGGTAGAGGTAGCGCTGAGAAAGCTCGCTTCCGAGCATATAGAGCCGACGGCGCGCGAGGGGGGCGTAGTAGGTCGCGTACATCAGGGTCTCGTCGTAATGTGCTATGTCGCGGAAGTACATGGTTTTGCTCCTTGTCTCAATTTTTAAAATACAGGCCTCATGCCTGGCTCACTCTTTGAATTTTCCCCGGCCGTGCAGCTCAATGCAGAAAAAAGCGGTTGCCGGCATGGCCAGGAACATCCCTATGCATCCGATTGCCGACTTGATCAGCTCGCTCAATACGGGATTGTAATTCAGGATGAGGGTGAGGGGCATCGCTGCGTCTATGCGGATGGCAATGAACAGTACCATGGGGAGTGCGCTTCCGACGTATGCGAACAGCAGGGTGTTCACCGTGGCGCCGAGCATGTCGGAGCTGACAGTCATAACGGATTTAAATGCATCTTTCCGTGAGATGTCCGGGTTGACTTTAAAGAATTCCTCGGTTGCTGACGCGATGGAGATGCAGACGTCCATGATCGCGCCGAGCGCGGATATAACGATTGCCGATAGCGCGAGCCCCCGCAGGTCTATATCGATGCTTGACGCGTAGAACACTGTGAGCATTTCATTGGTTACGATTCCGGAGAGGTGCATGATCCATCCTACCGCCACAGAGAGGATGGTCGCAAGCAGCACCCCAGAGGATGCCCCCAGTATGGCGGCAATTGTTTTTTTCTGGAAGCCCATGATTATCGGGATGCTGATAAACAGAGAAAACAGGGCTATCCCCAGCGCGATTGGAAGCGGCGGGTACCCTTTGAGGGTGAAGGGTATGAGAATATAGAATAAAAGGAAAATCGTCGCGATGAGTGAAACCATGGATAGGACCCCGCGGAACCTGCCGATAGCGATTATGGTCGCAATGAGCATGATCCCCATGATAATGATCCCCGGGGTATTGTCCACGTCATAGATGTTCAGTATTTCTCTGCCATCCTCGGTTTCCATTTTTGAAATCCCTATGAAGACCGTATCGCCTTTTTTATAGAAAATATCCTTGGGCATCTCGTCCTCCCCGCCGTATACGCTGACGCGGGTTTCATCCTTGAGGTCGCCGTCGAGTATGCGGAGATGGACCCGGATCTCCCTGTTTTCCGATTCCTGATTTTTTACTCTTTCAATGTTTGTAACCAGTGCACGGGCAAAAGACCGTGGATTATAATAGGATTTTTTAGTCGCTGCAGAAGCAGTTGTGGAGTAATATCCGGTTGACGATATGAACACTACGGCAAAAATCAGAATTTTTTTGAATGATCTGCGCTTCAACATCAGGTGCCCTCATTGTTTTTATGATGATGAAATTGTTAACTGCATTCAATTTTTTTGTCAACCAACTTAATCTGTTTGATGCTGCCTGGATTGTATCTGCCTGTTTTTCGGGGTTAATCATGTATTCAGCAACAATATGTCATCCCCGTACCCGCCTGTGCGAGTATAAACTACGGCGGGGATCCTTCTCGCCAGACGCGAATTGAGGATTCCCGTCTTCACGGGAATGACATGGATAGGTCCACGTTGAAAATAACCGGTGTAAATTTTTACATTGACAAAAAAATTTCCTTACATATAATTGATTTCGTAAGGAGCATCGCATGAAATCGAAAATTACCGACAAGTTCCAGACCACTGTTCCCAGGGAAATCCGCGAGAAACTGAAACTTTCCCGCAATGATTATATCGACTGGCGTATTGAGAAAGGATATGTCATCATTGAGCCGGTTAAAAAGTCGCTGCTTGATCTAAAAGGGTGCATCACAGTAGGTGAAGGAAACATCAGGGACGATATCGAAAGGGCGCGGAATACGATTGCCGGAAAGGTCAAATGAAGCAATTGATTATTGATACGAATGTGCTCATCTCTTATGTCACTGATCGCGACCCCTTGCAGCAGAAGAAAATCGCCGGTTATTTTGAGGACGCATTTTCCTTGAAAATCGAACTGGTGGTCATAGAAAATGTTATAACAGAATTCGTGTCTGTTCTTTCTGCGATCTATAACATTTCAAATGCAAACATTAAAAAACTCCTCCATACATTCATTAACAGTCCGGGTGTGCTCATGGGAGACATAGTCCCTGTTGTTAATATTTTGGAACTTTGGCCTGATGAGATAGCTAATTATGGTGATGCGCATGTCGCAGCGTATGCCCGATTGAAGAATGTTAAAGTGCTGACATTTGACAGAAAATTCCAGAACCAGCTCACAAAGCTCGGCATAACGTCTGTCAGGTTAAACTGAAATTCACACCTCCAGCCCCAGAAGCGGCGCGTGCTGCTGGGCGCCGTAGATGTCGCTGTCGCCCCGGTTTCCGGAAGGGATCCACCGCTTCATTGTTATCTTGATCGCATGTGCGGGTTCGAAATGCACAATATGAAGAATATCTTCAACGGGGACGTCGTACAGGCGGGCCATGAGTTCGCGGGTTATTACGTTGTGTGTCACACAGTGACGGTAATGCTCTTCGTCGTTGAACATGATGTCAAGGGTGAGTTCGAATGGTCCGGAGTTTTTTGATCGTATGACTCGTGCGATGTCTGTTAGTTTCATGGATTGTTCCTTTTTTTATCCCTTCCGAACTCATACACCTTCAACTTGAAAATCGACTGATCATCAATCTGCATCAGGTGATACATCGAAAATTCAAACACCTCACCCATGGGGATGTCGGACGGCGAGAAGGGGAAGGCAAGGTTCCCCGCTGTTGATATGCGTCCCGGGTATCCGTAATGCAGCAGGGTCGACCGCGTCACGCTGCAGATCGTTTCAGCCTCGTGCATGGTTTCGCCGACAGCGTCAATGACGATCCCGAGTTCGTGCGCTGCTGTTCCCTGCAGGGGTTCTTTTATCCCCATCACCCCGTTTTTCCCGTACACATGAAAATATATTTCACCTTTGATTTTCTGCTTCGCGAATGAAGTGCTGAGCTGGTTCCTCACCCCGTCAAGGATTGCGTCGATGCCGCGTATCATGACCGGGTCGCGCACCCCTGCGATGCTTACCGCGCGGTAACCGGCCCTGCGCGCTGCCTCCAGCTTCACATAATAGGTGTCAGTCGGGATGAACACGCTCCCGCGCACCTCGCATGTTCCGTTGTCGAGTTCAGTAAATGAACAGCGTGTGAGGTCGATCGCTCCTCCGGGGCCGGGGAGGTGATAGGGATCGCTTTTCTCATAAAGTGTATGGGCGGATGTAGAAAGTTTCGTAAAGCGCCGCGCGGGGCTGCACGATTCGAGGATAAACGATTCCCTGCGCAGGGTGCCGAGTACGCAGTCAGCGCCCGAGCCGGGCGACGCTGCAATTGCCGCGCATTCCAGTATCTTCCCCATATGTACCGCGAGCCCTGGATCGAACCCGAGGGAGACCGGAAGGGCCGCGAACACGGCCGGGTCGTAGCACCGTCCGGCGAGCACCACCTGACAGCCTTTGCCCAGTGCGCGTACAATCGGCTCAATACCCATTTGCGCTACGATGTCCGTCGATTCTTTTACTGCCTGCGGGGTGAGTTCGGGTACGAAGGGGAGGGGGACGATTTTGTTTTTTTTCAAAGCTGCAAGCACGGTTTCTTTCGGAATATCAGCGAACACGACCCCGAGTTTGAATGATAGACGGCGTTCGCGCGCAATTTCTTCAATTATTTTTTTGCACCACAAAACATGGGGCCGGGCGCCGCTCCCTCCTGCGCTGCCGATGACGACCGGTATCCCGGCGCGTACCCCGGCTGCGATCATGATGCCAAGATCTCTCTTGACCGCGTCACGATTGGTGAATGATTTACCGGCGCCGAGGTAGTAGGGACCCGGGTCTGTTGATCCGGCGTCGACCCCGATCAGGTGGGGCTTGCGTTTCATTCCATACGCGAATGACTCCTCGGGGAA
>JBFZEZ010000456.1:0-3586 GCA_041306585.1 Spirochaetota bacterium
CACCTCGAAAAAATTCGAGGGGACCGGACTGGGCCTTTCAATTGCCCGGAAATACGCGGAATTTCTCGGCGGGTCCATATCGGTTGAAAGCGAGCCGGGGAAGGGATCGATATTCACGGTGACCCTTCCTGTTTCAGTTGATGCTTCTGTCATCGATCTTCGTCACTCTCAATCATTCGGGCAGAAGGCTCATCCCGGGTCTGTCGGGAGTCCAGTTAAATCCGCATCCCCCATGAAACATATTCTTCTTGTGGAAGACAGTGAACCCGCTGTCATCCAGATCACCGACATCCTCCAGCGGCAGGGGTATTCAGTAAGCATTGCCCGCAACGGACGCGAAGCCCTCGACCTGATCGAAACGATGCTCCCTGACGCCCTTATTCTCGACCTGATGATGCCCGAGGTTGACGGATTTGAAGTGCTTCGTTCGATCCGCGGATCGGAAAAAACATCTCACATTCCGGTGCTTATTCTCACTGCCAGGCATGTGACCCATGAAGAGCTGCAATTCATCAGGGGGAACAACGTGCATCAGCTTATACAGAAGGGGAATATCAATAAAACAGAACTGCTTGCAGCAATTGCTGAAATGGTGAACCCGCACCGGAGCGTTCACGGCAATCACCGGAGAAAAGCTGACCGCCCGCGGAAAGCGGGTAAGCCGGCAATTCTGATTGTTGAGGACAACCATGACAACAGGGAGACTATAAAAGCCCTGCTGAAAGATGATTACAATATTATAGAAGCAAACGACGGACTCGACGGCATTGAAAAATGCAGAAAACATGTCCCTGACCTTGTCCTTCTGGATATCTTGATGCCGGGGACGGATGGGGTCAGAGCCCTCGAGGGGATAAGGAAAATTGAAGAACTCGGGCATATCCCGGTGATAGCATTGACAGCCAGCGCGATGAAGGGGGACCGCGAACAAATCCTCAGACATGGATTCGACGGGTATGTGTCAAAGCCGGTGGATGTGCATGAGCTCAATGGTATAATCAGAGAGGCTCTGGATGACAAATGAAGCCTTGAAAATGCTGGTAATCGATGATACCCTGGACAATATCACAGTCATGAAAGCTGTCCTGGAGGACGCCTTTCCCGGAATCACTATACTTGCGGCGCTAACCGGGGGTGATGGAATTATAATCGCCAGGATTGAAAAACCGGATGTGGTACTGCTCGACATCGTAATGCCCAATATAGACGGGTTCGAAACATGCAGAAAATTAAAAGAAGATGAGCAATTGAAAGATATTCCCGTGCTGTTTGTCACGGCAATGAGCACCGATCGAGAAAGCAGGATCAGAGCCCTTGAATCCGGGGGTGAGGCGTTTATCACCAAACCGATTGACGCGATTGAGCTGGAGACCCAGGTCAGAGCCATGGTAAAAATCGGCACTGCGAACAAGCGTAAACATTCCGAAAAGGAGTTGCTGGTTGCGCAGATCGGGGAACAGACCAAAGAACTCACAGACGAACTTGTAGAAAGGCAAAGGATCGAAAATGAGCTCAGGGACGCCAACCGAAAACAAATGCACCTCAATGCCGCTATGCTCAATATGCTTGAAGACCTGAAAGTGGAAATCGCTAACCGGGAAAAAGCCGAGGAAAAATTGAAGGCGTCCCTTGATGAAAAAGAGGTGCTGATCCGTGAGCTGTATCACCGCACTAAAAACAACATGAACCTGATATCATCGTATCTCCAGCTACAGATGATGTACAATCCGAATGAAACGACCGACGTGGTCTTCAGGGACATCATATCCCGCATACAAAGCATGTCCCTCGTGCATCAGAAGTTATACGGCTCGCAGAACCTCTCACGCGTCAATTTCACCGACTACATCCGCGAACTTGTGGGCCTCCTGTTTAACCTGACAAACGTGAATTATAGCAAGATATCCGTTTCATATGAACTGGAGGATGTTGAACTTCTCATCGATACCGCTATCCCCTGCGGCCTCGTGACAACCGAACTGGTCTCAAACTGTTTTAAGCATGCTTTTCCCCAGGGACGGGAGGGATTGATAAACATTGTCCTGAAAAAAGACAGTGAGAAAAAATGTATTATATTGAATATCTCGGATGACGGAGTGGGGCTCCCAGACGGTTTCGACCTGAAGAAAAGTCCGACCCTGGGAATGGTGACCATGATCGGCATCATTGAAAAACAACTGAAGGGGAGCATTGAATTTGTCAACGATAAGGGCCTTAAGTGCATGATTTCGTTTAAAGATAATCTATACACGGAAAGGGTGTGATATGGCTTGCACCGGTAAAATATTAATAGTTGAAGATGAAATTGTATCAGGGATCCTCCTCCAAAAGTTTCTCACGGGCCATGGATTTGCCGTGACCGCACTTGTCGCTTCTGGTGAGGAGGCGGTGGAGAGCGCCCGGTTGAACCGCCCGGACGTGGTCCTCATGGACATACAATTGGCAGGCGAGATGAATGGAATTGATGCCGCGGTCCGTATCAAGACGTATGATGATATCCCGGTGATATTCATTACAGGCTACGACGAGCCGATAATCAGGGATAGGGCCATGACACTGGCCCCAGCCGCATATTTCCAGAAGCCCTGCAACATGCCAGCATTGCTGGCCACGATCCGTGAGATTGCGGGCGGATGATGTAACATGATCATTGTTTATTGAGACTCAATATCTTTCTTCAGTAATCCCTCGGCCCTCTCCAGTTCAACATCGGTAGGAAAAACCCTGTCGAATCCCATGCCCATGAATTTTTTTTCAATCTCGTCAAACGGTGTCTTCCCCACGTGAAGGTTCCCGCCCACGTAGAGGATGATGTCATCCAGCCCGCGCTCAATGCACGCGTCCCTGAACCCGGCGCAGTCGATCTCCGCATGGCCGTATAACGACGAGACAAGAATGGCCCTGGCATCCGATTCGATTGCTGCGCTGATGAATTCATCCTGGCCCACCATTACCCCGAGATTGAGGACCTTGTATCCTTTTTCAGTGAAATATACCTCAATGATTTTATTGCCGACAGCGTGGCAGTCGGCCCCGATGACGCCGATTACTATTGATGGCTGTTTTTTTTGTGATTGTCTTTTCATCAGTCATTAACCCTCTTGACAACAATCATGGTTATATCATCATCTGTTGTATAAGATTCCATTTTTTTGTTTATTATTTTAATTATTTCATCAGCAGGTTGACTGCCATTGTTGCATAAAATATCACCCAATTGTTCTGCACCAAACATACTGTTGGAAATATTTCTTTCATCCTTTATTGATTTTTTTTCCCATGCTTCTGTGATGCCGTCTGTATAAAGAAGCATAACATCTCCCTTATTTAAGTTGAAAGCATTATCGGTACACAAGCCTGAAATGTCATCCATTATGCCAAGCCACATACCATGTGTTTCAATCGTTTCTACTTTATTTTTTTCTGCACGATAAATCAGGATGTCCTGGTGGTGTCCAGCAAAAAAGATTTCTTTTCCGCGATGTACTGCGAAAACTGTAATGGTCATGTATTTGTCTCCACCCAGTTTTTTTGAATTTGCTGATATTTGGTTATTAATAGCAACGAGCAGATCGGAAGGTGACTT
>JBFZEZ010000457.1:0-5624 GCA_041306585.1 Spirochaetota bacterium
AGATTGTCTTTATCGATTTCAAGAATCCGGTTCATTTTTTCGAGGGAAAGAACAACTCCGCCGCAAACAGGGAGGGCGCCCCCGGTAACCCCGCTCCCGGCTCCGCGGGGAATGACAGGAATTTTTAATTCATTACATAATGCAAGGGTACGGCTGACGTCTTCCGCTGACTGTGCACGGACAAGAAGATCAGGCATGGCTGATAGATCTGAAGTTTCATCGCGGGAATACGCATCAAGGATATCCGGATCTATAAAAATTTTGCTGCTCCCGATTGATTCCTGTAATTTTGGAATCAAAATTTGCAATGCCTTCATATGCTTAGGCCCTTTAGATATGCATCAAACGCCGCGGGGTCATTCTGACGGCGCACAGCCTCAGTGCCGACCACATAACCGTTTGAAATACGAATTGCGTTATCTGCATCTTCACGTGTTTTAATCCCGAACCCGACAATTACTTTTTTTGTCGTGTTCTTTTTGATCATATCAATGGCGTGAAGAAATTCCGGGGCTGAATAATCAGCCACAGCGCCGGTTATTCCGCGCAGCCCGACAAAATATATGAATTCGCTGTCAGATGCATTCATCCCTTTAATGTCCGACTCGCGTGTTTCAAGGGTCGCAAACGGGACTATGGGTATCGCGAAACCCTTGTCGTAAAAAAAACGGGCCATGCGGTTAGGGAGATCGGGGATGATGATTCCGCTAACATGACCTGAAAGGGTATCTGAGAATTTTTTTATACCATATGAATATATTATATTGGCATAGGTCATGATATACTTTTTGATTGGTTTCCCATCAAAAGCGATGATATCCTCGATAATCTGGTCGACCAGGATCCCCTTTTCAAGTGAATCATGGATCGCCTGTGCAATTACCGGCCCGTCGTCAATGGGATCATTAAAAGGTATACCGATTTCAATAAATTCGAATCCGTTGCGGACGACTGACTCAAAACATTCCTTAAAGCGTTCACGGTCCGGATACCCGGCAACAATATATATTCCTCTCATAACTCCTCCAGGTTGAATTTCTCGACTATTCCGAGGTCCTTGTCTCCGCGTCCCGAAATATTAACAAGAATATTTTTTCCTTTGAAAACGTCCGCATGTTCGAGGATATAGGCAAGTGCATGCGATGATTCAAGCGCAGGGATGATACCTTCCAGACGGGAGAGTTCACGGAATGCCTTGAGAGCCTGACTGTCAAAAACAGGGGCATATTCGACCCTTCCGGAATCTTTCAGAAACGCATGCTGGGGACCGATCCCCGGATAATCAAGACCCGCAGATACCGAGTGAACATCACATACCTGATGATTTTTATCCTGAAGAAGATACGACAGGGTCCCCTGGAAAATCCCTTTTGTGCCGATTGACAAGGTAGCTGCATTCTCACCGGGTGTGAGGGAACGCCCCCCTGCCTCCACCCCTATCAGGGCAACATTTTTCTCTTCAATAAATCCCTGAAAAATCCCCATGGCATTGCTCCCGCCGCCGACGCATGCGACAACATAATCGGGCATAAAACCCTCACCCGAAAAATATTCCCACGCTTCCTGGCCTGTTACAGAATGGAAAAAGGCGCAGATCTCGGGAAAAGGATGAGGTCCGGCAACGGTGCCGAGGAGGTAATGGGTGTTGACCACATTAGCGACCCAATCTTTCAGAGACGCACTGATCGCATCCTTGAGGGTTTTCAGTCCGTCATCAACAGGACGGACTTCAGCACCCAGAAGTTTCATCCTTTGGACATTCGGCATCTGGCGCTCGATATCAACGCTCCCCATATACACCACGCATTCAAGACCGAAAAGGGCCGCAGCCGTCGCTGTTGCCACACCATGCTGCCCGGCCCCGGTCTCTGCAATAACACGCTTTTTTTTCATAAATTTCGCAAGAAGGGCCTGTCCCAGTGTGTTATTTATTTTGTGGGCCCCTGTGTGCAGCAGGTCCTCGCGTTTCAAATAGATGTTGCAGCCGTATTTTTTTGAAATGTTCCGGGCATGATATACAGGTGTCTGCCTTCAAGAATAGTGGTTGAGATAATAGCGAAATCCTTCCATAAGATCATCACGTTTTTTGAATTCCCGGAAAGCGCTTTCGAGTTCATCAAGCGCGGGGATCAATGTTTCAGGAACAAACTGCCCGCCGAATTCCCCGTAAAATCCATTATGCGATTGCATGGCGCACCTCTTTCATAAATTCTTTCATTAATGAATAATCCTTTATACCTCTCACAGATTCGACCCCGCTCGAAACATCTATGCCGCAGCCGGGAAAACGCCGTAAAACATCCCCGACATTTCCGGGAGCAAGTCCGCCGGAGATAATCAGTTTATTTCGCATATCATACAGCCATGCCGGGAATTCATCGCTTGTCCCGGACCCCCTGCTTACATCGTACATGAAGTATGCAAAATCCAATCCAGCAGGAACCGTCTCCCCTGCGTATATCAGGCCGGAAATTTTTTTCCGCTCATATATCTGGATAAAATCGAATGAGTCAGAGACTTTTTCAACTTCCTCATATGTCATGCCGACTGCAACGGTTTTAACTCTCCCCGAAGCGAAGCGGGCAAGTTCGCGGGCCTTTTCTACGCTGCAGTACCGGGGACTCGGGGGATGCAAAACAACCCCAATCGCGGTATATCCGAGTTCCACCCCCCAATCGATATGTTCATGTGCGGTCAGGCCGCAGACTTTGATAAACATGGCTTTATCACCGCATTATAAAACCGAATAAAATTCCTTGAGTACAGCTTCCGGGTCCGGCGCTTTCATAAGAACCGTACCGACAAGAAATGCGTCAGCCCCTGCAGACCGGTATGTCCGTATATCTTCTCTGTCACATATCCCGCTCTCGGCGACGCGTAAAAAGTCCCCCTTCAGCATGCTGATGACATTCGCGGCATGTTCCCTATCAATGGAAAAAGTCTTCAGGTCACGCGCATTCACCCCCACCAATTCCAGGTCGAGTTTTCGAATTTTTTCGAATTCATCTATCGTATGCAGTTCGTACAGCACCTTCATGCCGTGGGTGCGGGCCCTTTTTGAAAATGAAGCGAGCTCATTCTCGTCAAGAATGGCGGCTATGAGAAGTATGCAGTCGCCCCCTGCCGCATGGGCATTGTCAATCTGTATATCGCTTAGTATGAAATCCTTGCAGAGTGTCGGGATGCTAACATTGTCAGATATAGAGGAGAGAAAATCGATGCTCCCCATGAAAAATTTCTCATCTGTCAGGACGCTTACCGCTCCGGCTCCGCCCCTCTCGTAGAGCTTTGCCTGGTGCACAATATCGATGCCTGGATTGATTCCACCCATAGACGGAGAGGCCCGTTTGACTTCAGCGATAAACGGTTTTATAGCGAGGGAAGCGACAGGATCGATGATACCCTTCCAACGTTTTCTTTCCAGCAGGGTAAGAGATGCAACCTCGACCCTTTTCTGTCTAACGATATCTTCTAGGTACATATATGTCCACCTACTTCTTTGCAACGAGGGATTCAAGCTTTTTCCTGACCGTGCCTTCTTTGATAAGGTCTCTGACTTCCATGAAACCTGATTTCATGTCAGAGCCATTAACAGTATTCAATGCCAGTGCCGTATTGATAGAAAAAAGATTTACAACACGATCATCCACCCCGTGAATGCCGTCAAGGAAAAGTTTTTTTGCCTCTTCGTTATCGCTTACGACCGGCATGGGGAATGGTTTAAAAAAATCAGCCGGGTTAATACTGAAACGCTCCACCCGC
The DNA here is from genome assembly GCA_041306585.1 of Spirochaetota bacterium. Classification (GTDB taxonomy): domain Bacteria; phylum Spirochaetota; class UBA4802; order UBA4802; family UBA5550; genus JBFZEZ01. The sequence continues at coordinate 3,763 of JBFZEZ010000457.1, forward strand.
TTTTCGCGTATTGTAAGACAATCCGTAATGTCACTCGAGGATATTTCATCATAACCGTCCCGCGAGGAATAAACCGTAATATTTGTTTTGCCAAGCTTGATAATTGCCTGTGCTAAAAAATCAAGTTTTTCAATCCGGTTGATCCCGATGATCTGGTAGGCGGGGTTTGCCGGGTTCACCAGGGGCCCGACATAGTTAAAAAGTGTCGGCACCTTGATTTCCCTCCGCACCTTACCGATCTCTTTCAAGGCGGGATGATAATGAGGGGCGAGCATAAAAATATAATTATGCATTTTATAAAATTCATCAATTGGCACGGTCGCATAATTGAGATCAAAACCGAGCCCGGACAGAATATCTGCCGACCCCACCTTCCCGCTCTGGGCAACGTTTCCATGCTTTACAACGTTATACCCCATTGATGCGAGGATTATGCTCACCGCTGTCGAGACATTTACCGTCGATTTGCCGTCCCCGCCGGTGCCGCACGTATCAATTGTATTCTCCGTTCCATGTTCGAAAGTCCTTTTATGTTCATCGAGCGTGAGCACCAAAGCCGCGAGTTCATCAGGGGTCTCTCCGCGATACTTCATTGAAATGAGGGTCGAAGCGATCTGCGCCTCTGTCAATTTGCCGGTGAGCATGCAGAGAAAAAACTCCCGCGCCTCTTCATACGCAAGGATTTCACCTGAATTAATTTTTTTGATCATATCCATGTTGTTCTCCTTACCCCCACCCCCCCCAAAAAAGAGGGGCTTTAATAAAATAAAAATTTACAGTTCATATAAAGCTTAAAAAATTATTCACAATTTCGCGACCATATTCACTCATGATTGATTCAGGATGGAACTGGACCCCGAACATTTTTTTCACAGGATCTTCAATTGACATCACAACCCCGTCATCACTCGACACCGATGTTATCAGTTTATCATCAACTTGTACCGCGAGGGAATGATACCGTACCACTTTGAAGTTATTGGGAATATTTTTCAGTAAGACCGACTCCCTGATGATTGAAACAGTATCGACCTTCCCATGCTTGATTGTTTTTGCTCCGACTACAGGATAGCCGAGCGAATAGGCCATGCTCTGCATCCCCAGACAGACACCGAACATCGCTTTCTTGCCAATGTATTCTTTCACATATCGAAGGGTCGTCCCTGAGTTTTCCGGGGAGGAAGGCCCGGGAGACAGAATGATCCCGTCGTATCCGTCTGCTGGAACAAATTCTGAGTTTTTGATGATCTTCATCTCCGCCCCGCATTCCCTGAAGAGTGCGTAAAGGTTATACGTGAACGAATCGTAATTATCTATCATTAAAAACATTTTTTTTCTCCAGATTATTAATTTGCTTTAATGCGTCGAAAAGCGCCCCGAGTTTTACCCCGACTTCATTAAACTCACGCTCCGGGACGCTGTCATATACGATCCCCGCACCGGCGCGCAGGGTCACTGAATGCTTTTTAACATAGGCGCTCCTGATGATGATGCAGGTATCAACATCCTGGCTGTAGGAAAAGTATCCCGCACAACCCGCGTAAAAACCGCGCGCAGTGCGTTCATGCTGGTTGATCAACTCAATCGCCCTGACCTTGGGGGCGCCGGAAACGGTACCTGCCGGGAAGGTGTTGCAGAAAAGCCGAAGCGGGGTGATGTCCCCGCGTATCTCCCCTTCAACCTCTGATACGATATGAATAAGGTGCGAATAGACCTCGGGTACAAATGAGCTTTTGACGCGCACCGTTTCAGTCCTGCACCCGGTATAAAGATCGTTGCGCGCCAGGTCAAGAAGCATAAGATGTTCCGCCTTCTCTTTTTCATCGTTCAGGAGTGCGGCCTTAATTTTCTCAATATCCCCG
>JBFZEZ010000458.1:0-8062 GCA_041306585.1 Spirochaetota bacterium
CTCTACGGCCAGGTGTGCTCGGAATCAGTCGGTTTCGAGCAGAAATCCGGTACCGGGGGACAGCTCGATTTCATCTTCGGGGCTTTCCAGTCAAACGGCGGCAAAGGAATCATCTCCCTCAGCTCTACATACAAAGATAAGGATGGAAAACTAAAAACGCGTATCGTGCCATGGCTACAGCCTGGAACGATCGTGACTGTGCCCCGGTCGATCGTACAGTATGTTGCCACAGAATTCGGGGTTGTTCAGCTCAAGGGGAAGTCGACCTGGGAAAGGGCCGAGGCCCTCATCGGCATCGCCCATCCGCAATTCAGGGACGAGCTGATAGGTGAGGCAAAAAAGATGAAGATATGGGTTCAGCGGAATCATAAATACTGAATGTCATCCCCGTAACAGACTGCGCTGGAATGACATGAGAAAACTACTTAATTATCCGCATAAAGGAATCCGGATTAAGCCTGTTCATCGACTCGAGGTTCCCCGGCCCTTTAAAAATTGTATCGACGTTGGCGGTTATTGCATCCAGTTTGTCGCCGTTCACGAGGTTCGAAGCGACGATATTATCGAATTCGACCTGGAGGCGCTTCAGTGTTGAAATGTCCTTTTCGATGAGTCCCCCGACGGCTTCGCCGCGGGCCTTGATTACCGGTTCGGTTACCGTATCACCGACAAACTGTCTGAGCGCCGGTTCCCCTTGAAATTTAAACTCTTCGAATATCGTTTGCGAGCCGGCCCCCCCTTTGCGGAAATCCGTCTCAAGCTGGTCGAGCCCGTCTTTTATTATCTGGTTTTTGGTGAGAGATGACTGCAGGTCACGGTATTCAGTTTCAATTGAATCAAGCCGTGAATTTATTTTTGAGCCTATTGAAATTGAATCACCCCTGATTTCTTTCTTTTTTTTATCAGAGCCGCCATCATCGAGCTGGCGTTGACTATTGATCTTCCGTGCGGAACCGAGTATCCCTTCGATTGATACTTTCATGTTACACCCTCCATTGTGTCGTACTCCGGGGCTCTTAAATGGATCGCCCCCCGAATCCATGGGCAGTATGCTAATGCACTAATTATAAAATATAACTATAGGGTGATTTTGTCAAGTTTTATTTAGCAGCGCCTGCGGGTATCCCTTCCGATTTCCCCATGCGCAGGGATACGACCTTCGATGTGCCGGGATCTTCCATTGTTACCCCGTAAATGGCATCCCCGATACTCATGGTCTTTTTATTGTGTGTAACAATCATGAACTGGGTACCGCGGGCGAATTCCTTAAGCATTTTGACGAAACGCCCGATGTTCTCCTCGTCGAGGGGTGCGTCGATCTCGTCCAGGAAGCAGAAGGGTGACGGCTTCACCATGTACGTCGCGAACAGAAGGGCCGTGGCCGTGAGCGCCCTCTCCCCTCCGGAGAGGAGGTTTATGTTCTTGAGCTTTTTCCCGGGGGGACGGATGATAATGTCGATGCCGCTTTCCAGCACATTCGTCTCGTCGATCAGGTGAATATGGGCATCCCCGCCTTCGAAGAGACGCCTGAACACCTCGGTAAAATTCTTCTGAATTTCTTTAAAAGTGCTGATAAATATTTCGACCGAGGTCCTGTTGATGTCCTCAATGACCGACAGGATGTCCTCGCGGGCCTTTTCAATGTCTTTCTTCTGGCTGATGTAATACTCAAAACGCTTCTTGAGGTCCTTGTACTCTTCGATGGCAAGGTTGTTGATGGGGCCAAGGTCATTGATGCTTTTCTTGAGGTCTGTTATTCCCTGTTGGAACTCGGTCATCTGGGACTCATCGGCCTTCAGATTTTGTAAATCGTTGACCTTCTTTTCATACTCGGTCCACAGGTGCTCTTCGATATTGTTCTTTTTGAATATAAGTTCGACCTGCTGTTTTTCATAGTTGCCGATGCGTTCAATGACCTTTTCGAGCTCAACCTCGTCGTGCCTGCTCATACTCTTCCGTTCGCTTATGCGCCTGTCTATCTCGGTCCGCTTGTCGGTGAGTTCGGTGATGTTTTTTTTGAGGCCTTCACTCCTCTCGTTAAATTCGATCAGGCGCTCATCCCACTCCTTTATCTCTTTTGACAGGCTGTCAATGACCTTCTCCGAACGCTGGAGGTCCTCGCTGTAGTTTTCTATCTGCTTTTCAATATCGCCGATCTGGTGAATAAGGGATTTGACATGCTTCTCGATCCAGTCTTTCTCATTTTCATTGCGGGAGAGGTCTTTTTCAATACGGGTAATCATCTCGTTGACATCCTCCAGCTCCACCTGCTCGTTGCGGATGAACTCCTCAAGCATGGAGATATCAGACCTGAGGCCGATGATCGCGGTCTCCTCTTCACGGATCCGGGTGTCAAGCTCCTCTTTCTCGGCATGCACCCCTGTTTTATCGAAAAGGATCGTTCTAAAACCGTCTTCATACTGCTCAAAGGCCTGGATGTCCGCCCTGAGACGGGCAAAATCGATCTTTTGCAGAAGTGAGATGGCCTCATCTGTTATCCCCTGCTCCAGGGAGTGCAGCGCGCTCATGAGCAGGTCTTCATAGCGCCCGATAGCATCGTGTATGCGGTTCTTGACCTCAAGGCGCTCGTTCTCGGAACCGAGCAGCTCGGCTTTTCGCTTTTCAATGGCGTCGATAAGCCGCTTGATTACGACCTCGAGGGCCTCGCGAAGGCCGACCAGTTTCACCTCTTTTTCTTTAATAATATTCTTGTTGATTTCAATCTGGTCCCGCGACTTGTGTATAGAGTCGATCTTACGTTTCCTCGTCACGAAAAACTGTGTCAGTTTTTCCTTGTCATCCTGTATCTTCCTCTGTATCTCTATACCGGATTCTTCCGTTTTCGTTTTTTCGTCAACGAGCTGCCGGTGGCTGTTTTTCCGTTCCTCAACCTTTCTGAGGATGCTTTCTTTACGCCCCTCCTGCTCACTGATGAAGGTCCTGTTCTTTTCAATTTTCTGGTCAATATCCTCGAGCCTGATCTTGTATGCGTGAAGGCGTTTCTCGAGTTCGAAAAGCTGGTGCTGCAGATCGTTCTTCCGCTTTTCGTCTTTTTCGTTATCAGCCGAAATCGTCGATACCCGCGACGCAATATTCTCACGCTCTTTCTGGAGACGCTCGATATCTTCCTGCATTTTCAACTGCCGCGCGGCAAGGGCGCTGAATTTGATTAAATTGACTTTAATATCGAGTTCAACGAGCTGACTGCGCAGACCGAAAAATTCCTTGGTCTTGTCGGCCTGTTTCGACTTGAACATCTTCTCGCGTTCGATCTCTTTGATGATGTCGTTGATGCGCTCGAGATTTTTGCCGGTATCTTCGAGTTTCCTGAGGGATTCCTTCTTCTGCAGCTTGTAGCGGGAGATCCCGGCCGCCTCTTCAAAAATATAGCGGCGGTCTTCCGCCCGTGTTGAGAGGATCAGGTCCATCTTTCCCTGTTCAAGGACCGAGTAGGCTGATTTGCCGATTCCGGTGTCCATGAACAGCTTTTCAATGTCCTTTAAGCGCACCGGGGATTTATTTATAAGATATTCAGATTCGCCGTCACGGTAAATGCGCCGCGAAACGGTGACTGCGTCGGAATCGATATCGAGGATCTTGTTCGTATTGTCTATCGTAAGGGAAACCTCGGCCAGGGAGAGCTGTTTGCGCTGTTCGGTCCCTGAAAAAATGATGTCTTCCATTCTTTCGCCGCGGATGTTCTTCGCCTGTTTTTCTCCAAGCACCCACTTGATCGCATCCACAATGTTCGATTTACCGCATCCATTGGGCCCGACAATGACAGTGATCCCCGGTTCGAATTCGACCAGGGTCCTATCAGCGAAAGATTTAAATCCAAATAATTCCATTGACTTGAGAAACATAGGGCACTTCCGTTACGATATACACATACTCAATTCCAAATACACTTCAAGCGGAACGCACATTCTTTTATACTTATAATATGACAATATTCCTCACCACTGTCATTCCCGTACCCGCCTTCGCGAGTATAAACTACGGCGGGAATCCATCTTTTACAATGGGCAATGGGGAAAACCAAATTCTGTTCAGAATATCCAATACAAAAACGATACAATAGTGACTTTTTTTAAGATATATTATTATTTTAATTCATCGTGATCGTGTGGATTACTCAGCGATAAAGTGATTATAAAAAGAAAATAACTTAAGTAATGCAAGAACATTTTTGGGGAATATTTCAAAAAAAAATGGAAGTGGTCAAAATCAGGGGGAGAATTCAACTCACCCCCGCCTACCGGCGGCCGGCTCCCGACATCCATGTCTCCGCCGGCACTTCCCACCTCCTGTGGGTCGCGCCCTCTCTCTTTGAAAAAGAGAGGGGCTCCTTGTGAAGATAATCAATGACTTACAAATAATCTTAGCCAGTATGAATCCTCAGGGATTCCCCCTTCTTTTGTACACAAGAGAAGGGGGTTGGGGGATGAGTTCGAAATTAGCAAGTGCAATTTTTTTAGTCCAGGGGTACAATATTCTCATTGACATTCATTTTTATTAAAATGTATTGTTGGCCAGAATATGATTATTAAAGTTGAGATGCGGTATTCGTGATCTTCATCTCAAATTATTTCATTAGTATTCATTAATTACAAATTAATATTGTAAAATAGGATTGTAACCCATGAAATTACGCGAAGTGTCATTTCTTTACTATCCCTATCAGATTTATAAAATTATTATTTTTATTCCATTTCTCGGCCTGGGTACAGCGGTACTGGTCATTTTGGGCGCTATTTATATGTCTATTTTCGCTCAGAATGGCGCTCAATTTGTCGCCATTACATGGGCGCGATTGATGAGCTATTTTACACCCATGTTCGTAAAAGTTATTGGAAAAGAGAATATTGATCCAAAACAATCATATATTATTGTTTCAAATCACCAGAGTCAGTATGATATTTTCGTCATCTACGGCTGGTTGCCCATCAATTTTAAATGGGTCATGAAATCATCACTTCGAAAAGTCCCCTTTCTCGGATATTTTTGTTATAAAATGGGGCATGTGTTCATCAACCGGTCCAATCCTGAATCTGCAAAAGCAACGATAAATGCCTCAAAAAAATATATTTCGGGGGGGACATCGATAATGTTTTTCCCTGAGGGGACAAGGAGCGAAACCGGCGAATTGCTCCCTTTTAAAAAAGGGGCTTTTAAATTGGCCCTTGATATGCAGCTTCCTGTGCTGCCTTTGACGGTCACCAATACCAAGGACATTCTCCCTGATAATACCCTGGAACTTTTTCCCGGGAGGAGTAAGCTGGTAATTAATAAGCCGATACCCATCGAGCATTATACTGAGGAAAATATCGATGAACTGATGGATAAAGCTCGGAAAATCATTGGGGAGGGGCTTGAATTTCACAAATATAAATAGGGACGGCATGGGCATCAACACGAAAATGAAATCCTGCATTATGAAACTGAGCATCTTGATTTCTATCATCACCGTGATTTATTGTACGGAGAAAATTTTACATCCAGATATTATTTTCTACCTGTGGAGGTATCACGTGCCGCATGTAATACCGTGGCAGGACAAAACACCGAATCAACAGAAAACAGAAAAACCTGACAGTCCCGATAATTTCAATAATCAGGAAGCCGAAGAAGGTACAGAGAACGATAACGGCTTTCATTATGATCCCAATATTGAAGAAGGCGACGAGGATCTGTCGCAATCAGAAGACGATTATTGATTCTATCACAAGGGCTTGGCCAGGCAGTTCATCTGCAAAATTATAATATAATCCGGGAGTATAGATATGGCGCATCGGACACACTTCGGGGGACTTCCCGCTGAGTTTTCAAAATATGATAATTCAAAAATCGTTATTGTTCCTGTCCCATATGACGGGACCAGCACCTGGGGCAAAGGGGCGGACCGTGGTCCGGAAGTTATTATGGAAGCATCGTCTCATATGGAACTGTACGATATTGAAACCGATACGGAGGCATACCGCCATGGGATTTTCACTGACGTACCTGTCGATGAAAAATCTTCAGCTGAAAATATGTATAAAGCGGTCAAACAAAGAATTTCAGACCACCTGGGGAATGATAAATTTGTAATAACACTCGGCGGTGAACATTCGATCAGCATAGGAGCAATCGAGGCGCATGTCGACCGTTTTAAGAATGTATCTGTCCTGCAGCTCGATGCCCATGCGGACCTCAGGGAAGAATACGAGGGGACAAAATACAACCATGCTTGCGTTATGGCGCGGGCCCGCGAAATGTGTCCCATTGTCCAGGTCGGGATCAGGAGCATGGATATCTCTGAAAAGGATAATTGCGATAACAAGAGGATATTTTTTGCGGAGAAGCTTGTTGACAACAAGGGATGGATCGACATGGTCGTAAGCAAGCTCGGCGACAACGTATACATTACTATCGACCTTGATGTATTCGATATTTCTATCATGCCAGCGACAGGCACACCCGAGCCGGGGGGGCTTTCGTGGTATGACGTTCTTTCTCTTCTTAAAATGGTCATAAAAAAAAGAAAGGTTGTGGGGTTCGATGTTGTCGAGATGTGTCCTAATGCAACGAGCAAGCCTTCTGATTTTCTCGCGGCCAAACTGATCTATAAACTCATGAGCTATGTATTTGCCGGGTAAGGACTTTGTTCCAGAGCTGGGACGACCGGCAGGAGGCCGGAAGAGTCGCCGGGCACACGGATGTAGGGCGGCGACTGAGGGGTTAGGGGTGAGGGCACTAACCCGCTCGTAAACCATCCTGCTTTTCTATTATCGGGATGGCCCTTTTTAAATTGTCAGCATGCGTCATCAGTTCCTTTCTCAGGAGGAACGGAAGTTCTTTTTTTTCTGCGAGGAATTTTTCCACGTCTTCAAGAAGTGACCGCGAATGGTCCCATACGGGAAAGAGAAACATGCCGAAAGCCGCCGAGTAATGTACATCGCGAGCGGTGAAAATTTTTTCGATATCAGAGAAATAACGTTTAGTATACGGTCCAAGAATTTCTTTCTGGCATGACCATTGGAATCCCTGCATTCCGTAGCGCAGCTGGTCGGTTGATAAGTCCGTGGCCTCTGTGAATATTTTCCAGAATTCCCCTTTCGAGGATGCCGTAGGGGCGCTTACTTCAGCCAGGAATCCTTTTTTTATACCGAGGTCCGACTGGTCCTTTTTCTTCTCATCAGCGATTATCGCTTCTGATCCAGGGTAATCATAGGCATGCAGACGGGCAACAATCGCCCAGCGTTTGTCCTGGTCGATGGTAATGGCGTTGATTATTTTTTTCCCTGCCAGTATCTCTTCCAGATATTTGAGCTGCGGTCTGCTCTCCGCGCAATTCATGAGCAGATTCAGCCATATGATCTGTTCCTCTTCGTTGTGCCCTTCCATATTAAGCATGTCGTGTGCCCAATCGAAAAGGGGTCCGAGCCATTTTCCGCGGTTTGCTTCCGAGAGATACATCGTGGTAATGCTCACAATTTTTGATACGATATGGCTTTGAAGAATTGCAAGGTCCCTCTCCCTTTTTCCTGAGGCCATTGCAAGTTCAAGAAATTCCACAGGGGAAAACGCGTTGTCCCTGAGCATCTGCCATAGGCTTCCCCATATGATCCTGCGGAGAAAGGGATCTCCGATTGATGAGATGTGCTTCTTTATGAACGCCCTATCCGTATCTGAAAAAAATACCTTGATGTATCCGTAGTCGTTAGTATTGAAAATACAGAATTCGGTCGCAGGATTCGCAAGCACGGCTTCCGTCTTTTCAGACTCGATGAACACTTTGCCTTTCTCGGTTTCATATGGTTCACCTTCACGTTCCCCGAAACCGGTGTACTCAATGGCATGCTGTCGAATGCAGCCGTTGCCGAGGGAGGGTCCCTGTTTTAATGTAATGCTACCCCCCGATATGGCTGCTGTCACAGTATTGACCCCGGTTGTTTCAAGCCACTGAGCGCTCCATCGTTCAATATCGATCCCGCTGATTTCAGACATGAGTCCGAGGAAATCGGGAAGGGTCGTGTTTTGTTCGGCAAACCGTGTGAAGTATATCTGTATCGCTTTTCTG
>JBFZEZ010000459.1:0-5231 GCA_041306585.1 Spirochaetota bacterium
CGCGAAAGAGATCAACGCGAGCGGTTCGCCGACGCGCGAGGTCGTGAAAATATACGACAGCCGCCTGAAACAATTCGTGATTGAAGACCGTTCGATCGGCGACGCGGTGACGCTGGTCAACAAATATACGATCAATTATGAGAAGGCCTTTGGCGCTGCCGAGAAGAAGCAGGACCCGAACGGCGCATTCACCTATTTCGTGTTTGACAACTTCGGAAGGCTCGCCAGCCAGTCGGCCGATACCGACAGCGGCACGCAGCTTTTTACCCGCTATGAATACAGCACGCAATTCCCGTTGTCGGCGTATGTCGAGCAAAAAACCGGCGACAGCAGTTCAATTGAAACCCGCGTGTTTGCCGACGGGATGGGGCGCGCGATCCACTCAGTGCGGAGCGCACTCAACGAATCGGGAAAACGTTACACGAAATCCGGTCTGCTGAAATACGATGCTGTCGGGCGTATTGTGAGCAAGAGCCAGACCTCGTTCTGCAGCGATGACGATATCGAAACGTATCATGCCAATATATCTGAAAAATATCCGACCCTGACCGATTATGACGCTTCGGGGCGGGTGAAGAAAGTCATGCTCCCTGCCGGTTACTCGGGTGAGGCCGAGACATCGATCTCGTATCAATACAACGACCCGTGGGAGACGATCGAGAGCCACAGCGTGGGGCGTTCGAAGCGCACGGTGAAAAACGGCCGCGGGCTTGCGCTCTATGTCGAGGATTCAGGGACCGGTGATGACGGCGTACCGGTGAAGGCAGCGATCGGGTTTGCTTACGACATCACCGGAAAACGGATCAAGAAGATGGACCTCACTACCGGCGCGCCGTTCCCTGCGGGGATGAGCGCGAGCGTGCCTGCGAGCCCGGTGACTGCGAAAGACACGTCAGGAAAGAATAGTGCTTACTGGTGGTATAATGGGCTTGGGCAGCTTGTTGCATCGAATGATCCTGACCTGGGTTATTCAGAATTTACCTATACAGGCTTTGGCGAAATGGCGACATCAACTGACGCCCTCAACCGCACAACGTCGCTTTTCTACGACCGCCTTGGACGCGTCACGATGAAGGCCCTACCCGGGACCGAAGGGACGATCACCTATTCATATGACAGTTTGTCGGGGAGCGAGAACACGTTGGGGCGCGTGGTTGCGATCGCTGATCCGGCTCAGACGAAAAATTTCAGCTACGACAGGCTCGGACGCGTGAAGAGAGAGACCCGCCGCATTGCGGCTGAAGGGAAAAAGGGAGCATCTTACATTACCGACTTCACGTTCGATTTGCTCAGCAGGAAAAAGAGCATCACCTACCCTGAAGACCCCGTGCTGAAGGACCGGATGTCGGTGACCTACGCATACGGGGCCATGGGAGTGACCGGGCTTACCGGCACGGTCAAGGGCGAAAGCCGGAGCATCGTGAGCGGCATCACCTACAACGAATTCGGCCAGATGACGAGTGTTGCACGCGGCAACGGGCTCGTTACCAATTACGAATATGACATCAAAGGAAGACTGTCGCGCCTTGTTTCAAGCATGACTGCTGACGGATCCACGCGTACCCTTCAGGACGTCACCTACGCATTCAAGGTCGACAACAGCATCAGCGGCGTCGAGAACAAACCAACGTTTGACGTTGACGGTTCGTATTCGAGCACGATCCAGTATCAATATTTGTACGACGGGTTAAACAGGTTGGTAAAGGCGACGGGGATGTATGAAAAAATATTACCGGAAACAACGGGAACGTCCATTGGCAACGGTGTTGCCAATCCCGTAGAGACGCAAAATTTTGCGTCTCTACCAACGCCAAATACCCCCATCCCCAATACCCCCACCCCCCTATATTCCCCCGCCACCAACGGCATCGTCACCAAAAAATTCGAACACGGTTACGGTTATGCCCCGAACGGGAACATGACCGATAAGATCATGTATAATCCTGAAACGCATGTTGTTGATGACGCATGGTCGTATTCGTACCAGAACCACGCGGTGACCGGGATTTCGACTTCGAAATTCGGGATCGGCCGGTTTGAGATGAACTATGATGCGTCCGGCAATATGATTTACCAGAATGACCGCGACAAGCGGCTCCGCAAGCAGATCAGCTATGATTCTCAGAACCGCATCAGGAGTGTGCTTGACCCTGACACGGGCGAGCTTGCCGGCGACTACCAGTACGACGACCAGGGTTTCCGCGTGCGCAAAGTGGCCAAGCGGACGATCCAGAACGAAGAGCGCTATGTCGAGGTGCTGTATCCGTCGATGTACTTCGGGCTGGAGAAACAGAAGAAAAAAAATGGACAGGAAATTAAAAATACTACTTGCGCTGTTAATAATATTTATTTAAATGGGGTAAGAATTGCTGCAGTGGGGTCGAATAAGGAGATGAGGTTTTATTTGACGGATCAGGTGGATTCAGTAAAGGTAGTGGTCGATGATAAAGGGAAGGTTTTAACACGCACGGAATATTTGCCGTTTGGTGAGACGTGGTTCAGCGAAGGCGACCAAGGGAACAAACCAAAATTTAACTCAGCCGAGTTAGATGAAGAGACCGGATTTTACTATATGAATGCTCGCTTCCAAATGCCGGATATCGGGCGTTTTGTGACTGCAGATAATATCATACCAAGAGAATACGATACACAGAGTTGGAACAGGTATTCCTACTGTTCGAATAATCCGATTATTTATAAAGACCCAACGGGGCATCGTGATCTTGCACCTGGTCAAGAACCAGTGGGTCAAAGTACTGATGGAATATCTGGCTTTCTTGCATCTGAAAAAAATAATCAAACCACACAGCGATCTTCTTCTGCTAATACATCCGATAATAATGTCGCCAATGGTATGAAGGCTGCACGAAGTTCACACTATGGAAGTGGAGCAGAAATCAGAAAAGAAATGCTTAAGAATTTAAGTGAAAAACCAGTTGGGGCTGGTACAAATTGGGAGTCTAATGTAACTAAAATTGGGAATACAAGTATTGTTATGAAAACAGAGCATATTGCGGATCCCAGAAAGGCAATAGAAGGCATGAGTGACAAGGCCTTAGAAGTGTTGGCTGATTTGGCAACTGATAAAAAATTGAATTTAAATCAAATCAATATTTCCAGTTTACAAAGAAGCCCCTTGGACAATCCCGATCCCCATGAAAAAGGTTATGCGTTTGATATCGCAGCTGTTAGTCGTGGTTCTGAAGGTGCTTTATTTTTAGATAATGACCCAAATCCACTAAATAAAAAAAGTGAATCAGGGTTAGCAAGAGAAGTTACTGATTGGTTAAGTAATGATAGTAGAGTTAATCAGGTATTAACGCCATGGACAATGGATGGCACACCAAACAATTGGCGTGACCCTGTGTCTCAAAATGCAACAGCCCAACAAATAAGACAAAAAAATATCGAGATTCAACACAATAACCATATCCATGTGGGGATTGAACAATAAACAGGAATGAAGTAATTTCATGAAGTGGAAAATGATTTTTATAACTCTCTGTTTGTTTTTATCAATTGATTGTTTATCTGTTGATCAAAGTAGAGAATCATATATTGTAATAGGCGACATGGTAAATGTAAGAAATGAACCAAACGCGCATGGAAATATATTATACCAACTAAGAATTGGTAGTAATGTTTATTTAATAAAAAAAGCAGGAAACAAAGTACGAGTAGGTGAAATTTCCGGTGAATGGTTTTTAATTGACACAAACCACTATAAACAAAATACGCGAGAAACAATCAAAGGTTGGGTCTTGGATAGTTTTTTACTAACTGATTTTTCAAAATTTACAAAATTGATGGATTTAAATTTTAAAAAGTGCAATTTTAATTATACCATCGGTGATTCGTATTTTTCATATGAATTTTATAAAGATGGAACATTTACTCTACAAAATATTGATAATTATCTCAATAAAAAAAATTCAAAAATCAAAGGTTATTTATACCAATTTAAAAATTTAATTATGGCAAAAGATTCTAATGGTCAAACACAAACATTTTTTTATATAAATGATGAAGGTTATATTTGTGATACATATTTTAATCTACGAGGAAAATCTGCTTGCTCAACTTGTCAATTTAAAAAGTAGCTTATTATTTAGGCGATTTTTTTATACTCTACTCTCGGGTGGGCCAAAAGAAAAAACGCCCTCGACAAAGAAAAGGTGCGCCACGGCATTTTTTTGGCCGTAATGGCGCCAGCGTTTCTGTAGGGGCCGGGCATTAATCACCGAGGCTGCATTCTGTCCCTGCCGTAAGTTCTGTTACGAGAGGCGACATGGAGGCCAAGCCCTTTCCCCCCGATTGAGCGCCCCCGCTTCTAACGCTCTACCGCTTACACGGGAGAGGGGGGTTAAGCCTGGGGGTGCGGGGGGCGGCTCGGGGGGAGAGGGCGGAAAAAATGTCGTGGCGCGCCGGTAGGCGGAATTATGTTGATTATCATCGTTGATGTTGTGCGTTTTTTGAGATTGGCGTTTTTTTCCGATGCAAGGGTGGGCGTTCTTGTTCTGTTTTGGTTGATCGATGCCTGATGCAGGAGAAAATTAGTTTTAAAGTTTTCCCTTTATTTTGTTTTGTTCCGCAAGTGATTTAACGAGTTGAAAAATTGCATTCTGATCTTTGGCTGGTAGTTGTTCAATTATCCTGACATGCTTCATTATTTTAAACGGCACATCCTTCCCCTTCTTCGATTTACTCTTTCCCAATAATTCATCAACAGTAATATCCAGCACATCAGCAAGAATATTAATTTTATCGATAGGTGGCTTGATTACCTGGGTTTCATAATGGGCGATAACCCGGCGAGAAATTCCGGAAATTTGGGCCAGTCCGACTTGGGTCAACCCTTTTGACTTTCTTATTTCTTTTAATCGTTTTCCAAAATCTGATATTGATTCATTTGTTTTCATTATAAACATTATATCACAGGTTTTTAACATTTTTTATTTTCCCTTAAAAAAAGTATTGACGCAATGTACGGCCACTGTACATTATTTACTTAGAAAATGATCGGGAAGAAATTGAAATTTCTTCATAAAAAATTTCTTGACGCGTTTTAGCAAAAACCGGCGGGACCATAAAAAAAGCCCCAAACCGGTTCGATTTGAAGCTTTTTAAGACGTTCCCGAAGGAAGACGCCTTTAACTTGGTAACTTAAAGAAACCGCCTTCCTCGGGAAATGTCAATCAAAAAATATATTTTCAGAGGAGGTCCCCCATGCC
>JBFZEZ010000460.1:0-3167 GCA_041306585.1 Spirochaetota bacterium
CGACGCTCTTCCGATCTTCTCAGGAAACCACCATGCAAGAAGCCAGTATACTATGACTGCGCCAATCAATGAAAAAATTGTGGCGGGGACCATCTTTGTCAAACGCGGTACAAAAAACATCATGGCCATTGCAGCGAAACCGACGAGCATACCTTTCCATTGCCACATCCAGGGAGAAAAAATCCCAGTCAAAAAATGGATATTTTTCCCGGTCCCGAAAAGCTGCGGAAATTGGCCGAAAATAATGAGTAATCCGACCCCGCTCAAATAACCGGCAACAACAGGGTATGGAATATACTTGATAAACCCCCCTCCCCCTAACGCACCAATAATTAGCTGAAGAATACCGCACAAAATTACAGTCAACAGAATGATGGAGGGAACAGTATCGATCGGTATGCCGCCTCCCCCACTACTCGCCATGGCAGCAACAAATGCCGAAAGGACAGCTGCTGCCGGTGCGCACGGGGCCGAAATGAGTTTGGGGGCCCCCCCGAATACAGGTGCAATAAGACCGATTGCAATAGTCCCGATAATTCCGACAACTGCACCCCGTGTCGAAAAATCAACCCCAAGGGGTGCATATATAATTATCCCGAATGCCATTGCCGAAGGGAGCGCCACCAGCATTGAAGCTAACCCGCTCAAAAAATCACTTGTTATTGTCTTTATTGTTATTTTCATATAGATCAATTATCGAACAAAATCATGTCAGCATGTAAACATTTTCCGTGGGTAATCATTGAGTCAGCAACAATATGTCATCCTTGTACCCGCCTGCGCGAGTAAAAACTACAGCGGGCATCCTTCCCGCTAGACTCTAATTAAGGATTCCCATCTTCATGGGAATGACATGGAATGAATTGTTATACCTTAAAAATGACCTCTTACATCATTTCGTAATTAATTTCAAAAATATTTCTTGTAAAAACAGCACGTTCTATCCAAGGTATCATATTAGAAACTTTGCGATTATGAAGTATAAACAAAGAGTAATACTCTAATAATGAGGAACGAATGCATCAATTTGAAAAGGATGTAACTTTTATTCAACAGGGCCCTTCCCTTTTTTTAGGTGAAGTCAGCGACAACTGGTCAGTCAACGGCACACCAAACGGCGGATACCTCATGGCGATCATTGCCGACACAATGAGCAGAATCAGCGACAAGAAATCAACGCCGATAATCACGGCAAATTACCTGGCACGGTCGGTGCCCGGGCCTGCAGAACTGCATCTTGAAGTGGTATCGCAATCCAGCCAATTCAACCGGATTCAGGCAAAACTAGTGCAGGAAGGAAAAGAAAGAATCAGGGCGCTCGGCACATTTGCTGATGAAAAAATAGAGTGTTCCCTCGAACGCTCAGAAACCGCATCCCCCGATTTAGCCCAGCGTGAGCAGTGCATTGCTATCCCTGCAATACCAAAATATTCAATCTACCAAAACATGAATGTTCTGCTGGACCCCTCAAGCGCAGGCTGGATGCAGCAAAAACTGGTCAACATTTCTGAACATAAAGGCTGGATTTCTTTTAAAGAAGACCGCCCTCATGACATGGCCTCCGTACTCTTTATGGCCGACGCATTCCCTCCGCCGGTGTTCGCAAGCCAGGGTGTTGCGGCATGGGTGCCGACAATCGAGCTCTCGGTAAACGTGAGAAGCATTCCATCTACTAAATGGCTCAAATGCATCTTCAGGACCCGGCATATTACCTGCGGACTGCTGGAAGAGGATGGGGAATTATGGGATGAACACGGGACCCTTGTTGCAGTCTCCAGGCAGATTGCGCAATTCCGTAAACTGCAGTTGAACAAATAACAGGCAAACCGGGTATTCTGAAATAAAAGACAAGGCCCTGCAGGATCTATTTTGACCGGTTTCATCGGAAATCACCAAAAAATAGTGAAATCCACTATATCAATTTTGCAGATTCCCCCATATAGATTATTGCTCGCTGCCTATTTTATTTTTCAGAAAATTTTTTATATTGTGCTTGAAGTTAGAGCGGCACATTATTCAAATGCTTATGCGATCAATTAGACTATCAGAGAGTCATTCCCAGCCAGCACACAGGCATGCCGGGAAAATTAATCAGTCAGAAAGGAGAAATATATGATCGGATACACAAAAAAACAAATCAAAGAACTGGATGCATATTTTAAACATCCTCGAAATCTTGTCGATCTTTTCGAGGACAGCGTTCGAAAATGGGGAAATCGTAATGCTATCGGCACAAAAAATACGAAAACAAAAGTGTATGAATGGGCAACATACAGTGATCTTGCTGCACGAATCGACAACCTCAGGGGAGGGCTCAAAAAAATCGGGTTTAAAAAAGGGGAAACTGTCGGTGTCATTGTGTCCAACTCAGCCGAATGGTTTATAATCGAAAACGCGACCCACGGTCTGGGTGGCTGCTTTGTAGCCATGTACGAAAAGGAACTGGAAAAGATATGGCACTATATAATTAAGGACGCAAAAATCAAATATCTCTTTGTACGGAACGAAGCGATTGCAAACCGCCTGAAAGAAATTAAGAAAAAAATATCCACACTTAAAGAAGTGTTTGTAATTTACGGGGATGGCCCAAAAAGCATGGGATCGCTTGAAGAAATCGGCAAAAAAAATCCGGTGAAATCATATAAACCTGAGTGGCATGAAATTGCCAACATAATCTATACTTCAGGTACAACGGGCGACCCAAAGGGTGCTGTTCTGTCCCATGGGAACCTCGCTGCATGTACACAAGCGGGTTACCATATCTATCCAGACCTTAACGAAAATAGCTTATCGCTCGCAATTCTTCCCTGGGCGCATAGCTACGGGATCTCCGCTGAACTTCATAACTTCCTCCAGTTCGGAGGAGCGATAGGACTCATTGAGGCGGTAGAAACTCTGGGTGAAGACCTCCAGATTGTTCGACCGTCTTTCCTTATTGCCGTGCCCCGCGTGTTTAACAAAATATACGACGGCATCCAGGCAGCCATGAACGAGGCAGGCGGAATAAAAAAACGTCTCTTTGACGCTGCATGCAAAGAAGCTGCTGCCTGCAGGGACAAGACGCCATCGTTGAAGCTAAAAATCCTCGATAAAATTGTATTTTCGAAAATCCGCGCAAAATTTGGCGGCCGAATATCAGGCGTATTGACCGCCAGCGCTGTCATGAA
>JBFZEZ010000461.1:0-5397 GCA_041306585.1 Spirochaetota bacterium
TTGTATCAACAGGGAAATTTTTTTTTCAGCGCCCCAAATCCCTCCGCTGGGAATACAAAACCCCGGTGCGAAGTATCCTGCTGCTTGATAATGATCGCATCAAGCGTTACGTCCAACGGGGCAATGCTCTTATCCAGGACAGCAGCGTTAACATGCAGGCGATGCAGATCGTCATCCAGGAAATCACTTTCTGGCTTAAGGGAGACTTCGATAAAAATCCGAGCTTCCAAGCAGAATTGAAACCAGGTTCGACCCGTAAAATCATCATGACAGCAAAGGAACCATCCCTGTAAAAAATAATTCACAAAATCGAACTTGTATTGTCGAACACCCCGGGGGTGATCAATAAAGTCATGATTTACGAATCAGGCGACTGTTACACTGAACTCGAATTCACGAAACCTTTGGTAAACAAGCCTATCAATCAATCGATATTCAAGGGAATCGAATGAAACGTTTGTGGCTTTTTATCGCTCTATCCGTGCTTGCCGGATCATGTGCAGGAATGCCGGCAATAACGTCCGGATTGGGGGATGATCCAAACATCCGGACTGCATGCACCATCCCCTTTCTCATATCAAAATATAAAATGATTCATTCAATTACTGCATCCGCATCCGGAGGACCAACAGGCGCCATCATCGGCATCACCGTCGCAGACCCGGCAGTGCGAAGCGTGCATGCCGTCATAATGACAATTGAGGGCCTCGTAATTTTTGAAGCTGAATACCAAACGAGATTAACAATAATCCGCGGCCTGCCTCCATTCGACTCCCCCGATTTCGCCCGCGGGCTCATGGATGACATCATTCTGACATTCATGCCCCCGAATGAAAAAACTATCGAAACTGGGATCCTGCAGAACGGTTCGTATATATGCCGCTATACCGACAAGGAAAGTGTCACTGACATTGTGTATGCGTCTGGAAATGGCTGGACCATAAATCGTTATATCAATGGCCGTCTTAATAAAAGCATTATACTTTCGAAAGAAGAAAAACACGGGCAGCGAAAGGAAATCACAATTATCGGGAAAAAACCGTGGAAATACACCATGACCCTTGAATTGCTGGAGGCGGAACAGGTCCCGTAATACTATTACGCCACGTAACCCTCTCCCCGCCTTCAGCCGGGCGAGGGTTAAGAATGTTTTACCCTCGCCTGGGGGAAGCCGGGGAGAGGGTGGGCGGCCGCCAGGCTCGCCCGGGTGAGGGCGCTTTCTTACACGATCAGTTGATTTTGCCGAATAAAAAAATTAATTTTTTCTCCGCGCCGTGATGATTGATGCACCCGTTACAGCGGCAACAATAATTATACCGCCTGTGATTGCAAAGGGGCCCGGCATCTCCCCGATTACAACAAATACCCAGATGGGATTGAACACCGGTTCTATGATTGCAATCAAATTTGCACTGACTGCTGATATCCGTTTTATCCCTGCCGAAAAAAGCAGTGCGGGTATACCGATCTGAAACACTCCCAGGACAGCTATGGCGCCAAGAGATTTAACTGTAAATGAGGGGATAGGGAGAAAAATTGAGATGCACAGACATAACACGAAGGTTATCCAATGTGAAAGCAGGAGCGATTCAAGCGGTGAGCCGTCTTTTTGCATTCGCATGAAAATATAAAAAAGACTGAACGTGATTCCAGATAATATGGCCAGCACATTCCCCAGCAACAACCCGCCCCCGAGGCCGTCCATAAAAAGCATGATCATTCCAATAAAACTAAAAATAAAAGCAACCCAATGTTCAGCATGTGTTCTTTCCTTCAAAATAACGGCACCCAAAAGAGCAGTCAGTACAGGTGAAAGATATTGAAGAAGTATCGCATGTGCTGCTGTTGTTGTCTTGTTGGCTGTAACAAAAAGAATCATGGTGGCCGCGTTGGCAAAAGCTGCCATAACCTGGGGGAATGAAAAATGGAATTGAGGACGCCTCAAATACATCAGAATGACTATGGATGCGATAAGGCTTCGCAGTCCGGCGATAGCAAAAGGGTTCCAGTCTATTACCTTAATAAATAGCCCGGCAATACTCCACAGGAAGGCTGTGCCAGCTATTGCAAGGATACCGATATTTAGCTGTCGTTCTTGAGATTTCACAGCGGCACATCAATACGGGCATGAATAATTATCAACTAAAAAATTTACAACCTGAAGCTGCAGCCCGTCATGACAAGCTGCTCACGCTTAGTATAAAAACAATTCATTTTTGAATATCCATAATAATATCCCGCAAAAAACTCCTGATACTTTTTCCGATAAGAATCCCTGCCGAGAAACAGATTATTTATTATATAATCGAGATAACATCCGATTCGAATGCCAATATTGGGGATATGTCTGAAATCGAGTACTTCCCCCTCCCATTCGACGTAAAGAGGGACCCCGACAGTTACAAAATCAAAACGCCATCCGTGAAATACCGACTGATTGTTGAATATCCTGTTTTCCGGTCTCTTGAAAAACTTATAATCAAATCCCAGGGTTATTTCGACGAAATCACCCCCCCGGATATTCATAAATTCGCGCACTGCCTCAAACCCCGTATTTTTTACTTTGCCTTTGTTATAGCGAATATAATCATCACCAAGGTGTGAGCTTACATGATATATCGAGGTTTCAAAAGTAATCAATTTATAACGAATATCAAAATAATAAGAGCCCAGAAAATCAGCGTGTACAAAATTAAAATTTTCAGATAATAGCTCAAATCGGGTATACAAGCCCCCATATCCGCCAGTCTCAAAAAAGACCATAGTGTCGCCAATAACGGTGAGGAATGGAATTTTGACCGCGCAATTAAAAGCCATGTAATGCTTCGAATCATCGGTTGAAAAGATGTAGAATGCTTCAATTGCATTTGAACGGAGATTGGCTGCATGGGGGTATGTGGTGATAGAATCGAGTTTAAAAAAATTAACATCGGCCGCATATATCGGCAATGAAAAAAGAATGACGCAGATAATCAAAAATTTTTTCATGACTCTTCCTCAAACAGGTTTTGTTTGTATGATTCCATTCCCGGGTTATGTCAATTAGATTTTAGGCAAAACTAAATCTTTAATCTTAAGGGGTAAGATCGCAAAAGAGTTGCAGTACAACAATTATGAAGCCGGTTAAAACCTCTTACTCAATATTGTGTATCAGATACTAGAACATGAAAATAATTAGAAGCACAAAAAGAATTCCCATGCCATAGATAACAAATTTAAGTCCTTTTCTCATATCATTTACCATCAATTAAATATTTGACCATTATGCAGAAATTAGCTGAAAAATCAATATAAAAAATTTTATTTTGTGAAAAATTGGTATTTGCTCTCTCTTTGCGTCTTTGCGTTCAAATAAAATTAATAGGGACAAAATTAAAACAAGAAAATGTATTTGGAACCAACCACACGGGTTTCTTATTGATAAACTATTAATATTTATATATTATAATTTAAAATACATTAGTACTGATGGGGAGAAACTATGAAAAAAGGTTATTACTTTGAAGATATTGATCACAAAAGCGTAACACCAGAAACTTTTTTTCTAAAAAATTCTAGTAATGATATCATTTATTTTCGAATCGTTCGAGACTGCAGGACTTTTATTCTTATCCCCAGAGTTCCACTTCAACAGGGAAGAGATTATACGGTCATAATAAGAGGCCTTAGAAATACTAAAGGCGAAAGGATCAAAACAATTAAGATATCTTATACAAATAGAGACCTTGATTACGGATTATACTGGTACGGGAAAAATGGTTTGTGTGAGAAATATTTTCCAGAATATAAAAACGCATTTTATGATGATGATAAAAGAACGGTTATCCTGGCCCATGGATTAGAAACTGGATTAACTTCGCAATATGATGATTATGGAAGAAAAGGTTTTAATCGAGAGACTTTTTTTTGGTCTGAAAAAAATTTCAAGAAGGCAAGAGAAGCCAATGGACTTAAGATATTTGTCAATAACCCATGGGTTGATTCAGGCTGGAATACTGGTATTTTATATTGGACTCAATTTGCAGATGACATTGACATCTGGGCTGTTGAATCCAGGATATGGACTTTTGATAGGGCCAAGGGCCCAAAATACAGATATTTAAACAAAAATGATCAGGTTGAATATCGAATATGGGACAGAAAAATAATATTTAAAGATGAAGAAATTGTAAAAGATAATATTGCTGATCTGCTTGGTATTTATATGCTGGATGCAATTAGATATAATACCTCTGGTGACTTACGGCTTGTTGGTCATTCCTTTGGGAGCCAGCTCGTATGCAGGCTTACAAAAAAATGTTTTGAGAATAACATTATTATTAATCGAATTGCTCTTCTGGAACCTGCATGGACAGCCTATAGTAAGAAATACCTGGGAGACCAGAATAATGATGGGAAAAATGATTGGGTTGGAGAAATATGCAGAAAAATTCTTTTTGATGCTATAGAGGCTATGAAAGGGAATTTGGCTGTAGAAATTTATCACACAACAGGATTAAATCTTGGTATACCTGTGGTAGATGATAATTCACCATTAACCAAGGTGTTTGTTGGGAAAGAGGTGCAGGGCCATCAGCATCCACTAAAAATGAAGATATCATAGAGATGATGACAGAAAAATATGAATGGACCCAGGTAGGAGGACTTTTTTCACCAGAACCATCTGATGATATATTTGAAAGGGAAAAAAAGGAATCAGGTTTCTTTGGTTCTACTTTATAAAATTGTTTTCATAGTATAAATTCTTCAACGGCTTTCGGGTCGGACATATTGACATTTTGCAGGGCTTTCAGGCCGGCAAACTCATCGTAGTTATGCAGAACATTTTCGACACGCAGGTATTCACCAAAGAGTTTAATGTTTTTTTTGTCCACGAGGTAGATGTTCCGGATATGGCCGTCATCAAAGACAAAATCGTGGATATGGTTGTCGTGAATGTTGCGGGTTTTGTCGATGATGCCATCGCTTGGTTTATCTAAATACTCTTCGACAAAGCGAAGCCATTCGCCATCGGCAAACTGCACATTGTTAAGGGCCTGCAGCTGAAGGCACACATTGGCAAGCATCTTTTGGGGTGTGGTGAGTTCGGGGAGGTATTCATAGCCCTGGTTTCTGAGGTCTTGAACAAATTCCTGCTCCAGAGCATATTCGCTTTGATAGGATTCACATACTTTCCAGCCCCTTGTGTATTTATCGAGAACGATGAAGTTCTTTGATTCGCCGATGGTTTTATAGTCGATCATTTGATTTCCTCTTTTTTAACCACGAAAAGCACGAAATGGGTAGCTTATAAATCTTTTTTCGTTTTTTTCGTGTATTTCGTGGTTTCACTCTTTGTTTTCAATCCGTGTTCATCCGTGGTTCCATCCCCCTACAGCTCCCCGGTTTTAAATTCGC
>JBFZEZ010000462.1:0-5949 GCA_041306585.1 Spirochaetota bacterium
TTGAGTTTTCCGGCTTCGATGTTCGGCAGCGGCGAATTTTTCGCTGTAAAATTCAAGGGTGATTCCATGATTGATGGGGGTATCTTCGATGGGGATATCGCGATATTACGCAAGCAAAACACGGCAAATAACGGTGAAGTCGTTGCCGCGCTTCTGGATGATGAGGCGACATTAAAAAAATTTAAAATGACCGGCAATAAAGTGACGCTTAT
Source organism: Spirochaetota bacterium (assembly GCA_041306585.1). GTDB lineage: Bacteria > Spirochaetota > UBA4802 > UBA4802 > UBA5550 > JBFZEZ01. Next base: position 213 of record JBFZEZ010000462.1, read on the forward strand.
CCCCCAAAATTCGGCTTATGAACCCATCGTAACTACCGATGTCACAATACTTGGGAAATTGGCGGCTGTTTTCAGGCGGTATAAATAACCCCCTGGGGGGTTATTTACCGCTTCTCGGTAAAACTACAATATCAACCCTGCGGTTTAAAGATCTATTTTGCGGTGTATCGTTACTCACAATCGGATGAAATTCAGCATACCCGGCTGCGCCGAATCTTTGTTTGTTAAGTTCTTTAACTTTAAGTATATATTCCACGACGGCAAGCGCCCGCTCAGTCGATAATTGCCAGTTGTTCCTGAATTTTGCAGTTTTTATCGGGATATTATCCGTGTGCCCTTCAACCACGATATTATATTCCGAGTATTCAACAAGTATTTTCGCAATTGTATCGAGTGCAGGAAGTATCTCCGGTTTTAATTCAGCTGAACCGGATGCGAAGGATATGGTGTCATCCAGGTTGATGATCAGCTTGTCATGGAATTTTTTGAGACGAATCTGTCCCAATTGGATTTCTTTTGACAGACGTTTTTCAAGTTCACTCGCCTGTTCCGCCATCCGCTGCAATTCGCTTTCCTGGGCCTTGTTGAGTTTTTTTACGGCATTAAGTTCGTTTGTCAGATTACCTATCTGTGCTTTCAGTTCTGCTATAGTTGCTTCAGAATTTTTTCTAAGATCGGCAAGCTCCTGCTGGTGTTTGTTTCTTTCACTTTCCAATTCTTTCCTGAGTTCCACCAGCTCTTTTTCATAACGCTCCTGCTGTTTTTTAATTTCAACCAACAAATCCTGCTCGCGGTTGCCGCTTTTTTGTTTTAAAATGTCTATGGTTCCTTCGAGTTCCTTTATGCGGGAATCACACAGGTCTTTGTCCTTGGCATTTTGATTTTCAAGATTGGCGATTTTACTATTTAAATTTTCTATGTTTGATTGAAGCTGCGCGATTTTTGCTTCCAGGTTTGATTTTTCATTCTGATATTTTCGCAAAACGCTTGCAAGCTCAAGCTCCACTGCTATTTTATCATTGTGCAAATCGTTATATTGTTTTTTTGTATAGAGAAGCGCCCCATGCGCTGAAAATGCGGAAGCGGCAATTACGGCAACTGCGGTCATGGTTATGAAAATGAATCTGAAGTGTGATGTTGTTATCATGCCTGTCTCCTGTTAATTGTGGTTATCGTTACTTTTTTATATCCTCAAGCTGGAGTTCTGCCTGGCCGAGCTTTTCGGACGCCTTGTTTTTATCATCGAGACGTTTGTTAAATTGCTGTTGTTTTTTAAGGACCCATTCCTCGTATTTTTTAACGTCGATTCCTTCATCCGTTTTCTTTTTTTCTCCTCCCTCTGCCGGCTGAACGTCTTGGGTCTGGACCATTATGCTGTCCTGGTAAGCCCGTGCAATTTTTGCCCGGAGGGTTTCTCTTTCGCCGATTTTCAAAGCAAGTTGGGCGTTTTTGACTTCCAGGAGCGCCTTTTCATGTGTTTCTTTCGCATCCCTGTATCTGAGTGTAATGTTTTCATTATTAATAAGACGGTCTTTGTCTTCCATCTCTTTTTGGCCGGCGTTTACTTTTTCCTGTTCATTCGCTTTTGCGGCGGTTTTCATTTTTTCATGTATTTGTGATTTCTGACTTTCAAGTGTTTTAATATCTTTTTTAGTTTCTTCGACTTTCAGTTTGGCAGCTTCATATGATTTTTCAATTGCATCCTTCTCTTTTTTTATAGCAATGATCTCATCCTCTATTTTATAAATTTCATTTTGCTGTTCCTGGGTGGCCCTAATCAGCAATACATCCTTGATTGGTTCGGGCATTGTGGCACAGCCAGCTGTAAACGTCAGGGCAATGACGAACATTATGATCTTTTTCATATAACATACCTCTCTGTGATTGTAAAAAAATGATAAGCTAAACATTGTAAATAATAATGGCTCAAGATAGTATCAAAAAGTGTAAAGGTCAAGTGAAATTTTTACAGGTCTGGATATCTGGTTGAGATTGATTTGATGAAGTCATAACTTTTAAAAAAAATATCGACAAGGTCCGGATCAAATTTTTTCCCGGATTCTTTCCTGATCTCTTCGACGACATTATCCTGGGTCCATGCTTCTTTGTAAACGCGGCGGGAGGATAGCGCATCATATACATCAGCCAGTGCAACTATGCGTCCGAATATATGGATATCTTCACCTTTTTTGGGGAGTGCATTCCCTTCTGAATCAGGGTCAATCGGGAGACCGGTTTCAGAATCAATGTGTCCGGGATAACCTGTGCCGTCCCAGTTTTCGTGGTGATTGAGGGCGACTAGTGCAGAAATTTCATCAAATTCCGACTGCTTCTGTTTGAATAACTGCGCGCCAATAAAGCAGTGCTTTTTCATTATCTCATATTCATCAGTGGTAAAGCGGCCCGGCTTTTTAAGGATAAGATCGGATATCCCTACTTTTCCAACATCGTGGAGCATTGCAGCCATGCGAAGTACGTCTTTATTGTGCTCAATCTCTTTTGGTGGAATATTTTTCAGTTTTGCCCATCTTTCGTAGAGTTCGACTGAATAGGCCGCTACCCGGTTTACATGCGCACCCGTCTCCTTGGGGTCCCGAAGCTGGGCCATGCTTATCATGCGGAGGAGGATTACGCGGGTCATTTGGGCTCTTTGGAGAATAATGCTCGCGGTATTCGCAAAGTGAAGGGCAAGAAATTCATCTTCTTCATCAAAACTAGCTATGCATTCAGAGCCCTCCTCGTAGGTTTTGCCGGGCGGTAAGTTTTTAAATGAATTTATCAGCTGCATGACCCCAAGTATTTCATTGCGATTATTTTTCAGGGGTATGGTTAGCATGGATTTGGTGAGGTATCCGGATTTTTTGTCATTGGACGAATCAAATTGATATGGCATATTCTTAGGTATTGAGTAGGCATCGACCGTATTCAGAATTTCACCTGTTGACGCAACGTAACCCGAAAGCGAACTTTTATTGATTTTTGTCCTGAATGATGTGTAAATCAATTTTTGGCCGGGCGGGAGTTTGCGTTGAATCGATTCTGTCTGCACATGGCTGAATACAAGCTCATCTCCCTCCCTGATTTGTATTGATCCCGCATCGGCGCGGAGGAATGTACGGGCTTCATAGAGAATTTTTTCCAGAAGCAGATCGAGATCCTGAACTGAATTGAGTTCAGTACTTAATTGAATAATTTCCTGGAGTGTTTTTGTGGTATCAAGCATTGTTGTGTTTTATATATTGTCAAACTTTGTTAAAAAAATTTCTTAATTTATTGTATTTTATAATAATAAAATAAACAAGATTTTTTTTTATTTTTTATCCATGTCATTCCCGTGAAGACGGGAATCGTTAATTCGCGTCTAGCGAGATAGATCCCCGCCTGCGCGGGGATGACATATGGTTGCCGAGTCAATAATTGCCGCCGAAAAATGACCTGTTGCATCCAATATAATTAGTTAAAAAAACTTCAAAAAGCCTCGGTGTAGCTTAAATAGAGTCCATACATATCTTCTTTGAATCGAATATCATAAAAGGCAACATCAAAGCGTATGTTGATTTTTTTCTCCTTGGAGACCATGACCCGAATGCCGAACCCGGCAGCAGGTTTCAGGTTTTTATAATAAAAATCGAATGTGTCAATGCTCCGCGCCACCTGGCCAATCCCGCAGAAGACGGCCCCATTGAAGCGCCAGAATATGGGGAATCTATATTCTCCCTGGATGACGATCGCATTGCGGTCACGGTAGCGGCCTTCATAATAACCCCTCAGGTAATTCATTCCGCCGAGTCGAGGCATGAGTTGAAACGGGGTTTCACCGGCCCCAAGCACCATCCAGTAATTTAAAGCGAAAACATGGTCCTTGTAGATTTGATGAAAATATCGGTAGTCTAATTCCACCTGAAAAAAGGTTGACTTCATGCTGAGATATTCATGGAACCATAGTAGTATGACCTGTGCGAAGAATCCGCCTGAAGGATAGAAGTAATTATTTCGTTTGTCCCATATCAATTCGAACCCGCTGCCGACTGCAAGTATTTCATTTTTACCCCCCGGGATGCTCCCTGAGTCAAGTTTTTTGCCGGGATCTATATCTAACATATAATTATAAAAAGGGCGAATAGTCGGGCCGAGATAAAATCCTTTAAATATCCCCCATAAAAAGCTCTGTTTCCCGCGGATTTCCATGGGTGTGAATTTTTCCATTTTCGAGAGTTTGGTATTGGGTCCTATCCCATAAAACTCATCAGGAAATTTGCGAAACGAAACGCCGGTTTTGTTGTAAAATTTTCCTCCTGAAATATAATTTTCGCAATTAAACCCGGTTATAATCTGATGGAGCTGGGTATAGATAAAATATAATGCAAATACATCATCCTGATCGTCGTGTTTCTGATGCTTTTTAGTCCAGACATACATTAAAGTGAGCCCCCCCATTACCTGTGTTTCAGGGGTATAAAAAAGTATGGGAAGGATAACAAAGCTTGACTTCTTTGTTTTGAGACTAACGTTGATATCGTGTTTTGAATCCGTTTTTTTATCCGCAGTTTTTTCGATATTGTTATCTGTGGATGTTTTAACCTGAGCAAGACAGGGAAATGCAAAAATCAGGATTACAACTGCAATGAGAAATCGTTTCATAATTAATTAATTTTGTTGTAAGGAACTCCATAAAAAAATGTCCTGCCCAACACCGCCCTTTCGTGACGGATGAGTAAATCGGGTTATCCTATAAAGTGTTGTCATAATTAACAAGAAAAATTTATTTTAAATTATCGGATTTACCGATAAAAAAGATAAGGAAACTTTAGGACGGAATACCATGATGAAAATTTTCATACAGCAGCTGGCGCTTGTTTTTTTCTTCACAGGAGGGGCGTTTGCCGTTACACTTCGATGGGATATCCCCCTGAATGAAAGATTGGAACTGACCAGGACCGCCAGTGTTGTGTATTCCATCAATGATAAACCGGAGAAACTTTATGAAGAAAGAAATGTAATCGATCTCACATGCTATCGCAGGGATGATGCAATCAGTTATGTAAAAGGGCTTTTCTCAATTTTTCAACGCGAAAACGCAGGGGAGGTCTTTAATCTTCGCGACCAATATAATTCAGAATTCGGCATTGAACCAACCGGGAAGTATATCATCAGTCAGAACAAGTTTATGCCGAACCTGCGGCATATACCGACATTCCCGCTCAAGGATTTGAGCACAGGAGACGCATGGCAGGCTGCCGGGTCGCTCGTATTGAATAACTTTTCAAAACCGTTCGCACTTCATTTCCCGGTCAGCTACCGGCTTGAATCTGTTGAGAAGCGCGGAGATATCGAAGCTGCAGTTATCCATTATAATTTCACTATTGATAAAAACATGGCCAAAGGGACGGTGCCTCCCGATTTTCCATCCAGGTTAAAAGGGGAGAATACGGGGATCATAACATGGGATATACAAAAGAATCGGCCCCTGTTTATGGACGAAACCCACACGATTGAATTTGTATTTCAGATGCAGGACCAGACGGTGATCAGGCATTGCTTTGTTATGAAGATCCATACGGCGGTGAAAATGTACCAGCCGGTTACAAAGGATGAAGAGGAAAAGGCGCGTAACGAACTTGAGAAGGAACTCCCGACAGGGAAGGGGGTCGATGTGGACGTGAACAAACGCGGTCTGGTCCTCCGCCTCGGTGAGGTACTGTTCGATTTTGATTCAGCCGTTTTGAAAAAGGACGCG
>JBFZEZ010000463.1:0-5507 GCA_041306585.1 Spirochaetota bacterium
TACAAAAATGTGGTGATGACTGGCGGTCGAGATTAAATCACGGTCAAATTGAAAAAAAAGTAGCATAATTAAGAAAGAACTTGACTGTCATCATAGACAACCCCCCGGAGGGGGGCTTTAAAAAGATTCTTCAAGTCCCCCTCCGGTGAATTTAGGGGGGTTTTTATAAAGATAATTTTTTTTGGGAATGAATAATAGTTAAAAACAGCCTAAGATCAATTATTTAACTCACCAGAGAGCACAAAAAACACGGCAGCAGTAAAAAAAATGGAACCAGGGTACTTCCAAATAGGGTCTTAGGGTTATATGGTAAAGGGCCATATATCAATTTTAATTTTATGGAGAAAAATATGAAAAAACCAATGATCCTCTTGTTTCTTTGTGCGTTTCTTCTTTCTTTCGGCATTCTCTTTGCCCAGGAAGACCCGATGACCGATGAAAATGAAGGCCCCCCTGCAATGCAGCATGAATCAGGAAAGCATAAGCGCCATGGACAAAGGATATTCGAGGACCAGCATTATTTGAAGGATGAGTTGAAACTGTCCGATGAGCAGATTGGAAAGATCAGGCAGATCAATGCGGAATTCAAACAGAACACGGAAAAAATACGTGAAACCATGATTCCCGAGAAGAAAAAACTGCGGGAACTCCTCCTAAAAGAAAACGTCAACCTGGCTGAAGTGGAACTGCAGCTCAAAAAAATCGGCAATATTAGAATTGAGATGCAACTGAACGGGATCAAGCATCGCCTGGCGATTGAAAAGATACTTACCCCGGAACAGAAGAAAAAACACAGGCAGGAAATGAGAAATAAAAGAAAAATGGAACGTCATGACGGAAAATGATTTTGCAGTTATAATCGGGGAAACCAAGAGGGTCGTCCTTTCAGCGATTGAAAAACACCTTGCTCCCCGTTTTTATCATGCTATCGACGATGTGGCGCAGGAGACCTACCTCCGCGCCTACCGGAGCCTGGTGAAACAGAAATTCCGCGGGGACTCGAAAATCCAGACATGGCTCTACGCCATCGCGCGGAACGAGTCCCTCAGGATGAATTCAAAGCTTGTCAGGGAAGAGAACAAAATTCAGAAGCACAAGGAAGAAATCCTGACAGGTTTTCCAAGCGATAACGCTGACACTGCTGACGACATAAGGGAACTGCACGACAAGGTTGCCCAACTCCCCGATAAATACGGCTCTGTGTTGCAGCTCTTTTCGCAGGGATATTCGGAGAAAGAAATTGCAGCCAACCTGGGGCTTAAATCCGGCACGGTTAAATCCCGTATATCCCGCGGGAAGGAGATGCTGGTTAAAATCTACCAGGGAGGCAGTGTATGAACAATAAAAATGAAAAAATTATGAATAACGAAATCAGAAAAAGACTCGAAAGCGCAGAGTGGGACCGCAGCATCGCCCGAAAGGTGCTGGAAAGAAAAAAAGGTACACGAAAAAAAATATTCTATTCGGCGTCATTCGGGGGACTTGCTGCCGCTGCCGCAGTGACAGTCATTTTCCTTTTTGGAATCAGAAACGCGGACGACCAGGACAACTACATGCGTTTCATCAGCAAACAGGTCCTTGCCACATACAGTTCGGTAAACGGCAACGGCGGAAGCGGGAAAATATCACCATACGGGGACGATCTGCTTGCTTCAGATGACATTGAAGAGATTATTGATGAGACGATGGCGGTTCGGTGAAAAGACTAAAGAAGAAAAACTCTTCATGTTTTTACCCCTTATGAAAGTGTGATGCGCCCGGGGTATCACGGTAATACCTCCCGGAAGACGCGCAGTGCGTTGCCACCCATGATCATTCCGATATCTTTTTCGGTAAATCCTGCCTTACTCAGGCCGTGAGTGAGCTCGGCAAGGCGTGATACATCCATGGGGACACCCACGGACCCGTCGTAATCGGAACCGATCCCTACATACTCCGGGCCCACCAGCCTGGTGACATACAAAATCGACTCAACGATATGCTCAATGTCCTTGCCGCACACGGCCTTCTTAAAAAAGCCGATGCCCACAACCCCTTTCCGGGCAGCGATTTTTCGAATCACCTCATCCGGGATGGTGCGGTCGTTGTCGCAGGCCCCCTTGACCCCGGTGTGTGAGATGATTATGGGCTTTTTGGTTATAGCAAGGGCATCCTCGATTGTGCGCTGCGACGCGTGGGCGAAATCGAGGATGATCCCCATTTTCTCCATACGCACAACGAGCTCTTTCCCCCTCTCAGTTAATCCTCCCTTGTCCATTCCATGAGCAGACCCTGACATTTCGGTGTCGAAAAAATGAGTGAGCCCGACCAGGCGAAATCCCGCGGCAAACAGGAGGTCAATATTATCCACATTCCCTTCAAGGCAGTGCGCCCCCTCGATTCCGAGGAGGCCCGCTGTCATATGCCGGTTCGACGTGCGCTTTCCGACATACTCCTCAAGCTGCCGGGCGGAGTGTATGACGATGAAAGTTCCGCCTGAGGCCTTTTCCAGTCCATTGAGGACCTCGGCCTGGTAGAGGGCGCGCTGCAGCAGACTTCCGTAGGTGCGCTCGGGCCATCCCTGAAACTTGACCAGGGATGTGACGACGTCATAAGCCCTGTCGGACCGCCGGTTGTAATCCCCAAGCGGGAACTTGGTCACGGCAGTGAACACCTGAAGCGCCATGTTTCCTTCGCGCATACGGGGCAGGTCAACGTGTCCCCTGGTATTCGGAACAAGAAGGTTCCTGTCCCACAGGAGAGCGTCGCAATGTAAATCAATTATGAAAAGTCCTTGATGCACGCGCAATGTTTCCGCAGGAACGATTTGTTTCTTCTGGTAAATGGAATTGAGGAGCGAATCAAGGGTTCGTGCGGAAGAGGAGCAGGAAAATACGCCAAGCGCAGCGGTAATACAGATACCGATCAAAGCAAACGTGTGCGTATAATTTTTTAGTCTGGATATGCAGGTCGTGTTCTTCATTGTTATGTATCCTCTACTCGTGTATAGGTCCTCCGGTTTTTCAGAGAACACTTAAGCTGCCTTAAAATTTTGAACAGTTCCATTCCGATTCGTCATCCTCAATGCAGACAGGTGGAATGATGACCGGTTTAACCGCTGCTTTTAATTTCCACCGTCCGGTCAGATAATACGCCTGTGTCATGATCATCCCTGCGAACCAGGCAATGGGTATCCCCCACCAGATGCCGTCGGTCCCGAATCTTTCAGATAACAATGTTGATACCGGTACGCGTATGAACCAGAGCGAACAGAGGGTAAAAAACATGGGGATAAGGGTATCACCGGCGCCGCGCAGTACGCAGGTGGTAATATACATAGTTGAAAAAAAAATGTAAAATGAACCGACCATCATGAGATAATTCGTTCCGATCTCGACAACCTGAACGTCGCGGCTAAAAAGCCCCATCAGCTGCCTGCCGAACAGAAGGACCGCGGCGGATATTGCGATAGAAATCGCGGAGGCGATAAGGAGCGTGGCATGATATCCTTTTCGTACCCGATCCGGTTTTTGGGCCCCGAGATTCTGCCCGGTAAACGTAGATATAGCAGCCCCCAGGTTCATCGCCGGCATCATGGCAAACGAATCGAGCCTCCCTGCCGCAGTGAATGCTGCGAACGCGTCGGTGCCGAAATTGTTGACGATGCGGTTGACGGCCATCATCCCTGCTGCGACCATCATTTGCTGGACCCCCGAAGGGAGCCCGATCTTCAGGCTTTTTATAAATATCTCCCTGTCAAACTCAATGTTTTTCAGGCTGAAACGCAGGACATCCTGGGTTTTGTTCAGGTATATGACACCGCCGATGAAGGCGAAACCCTGGGCAACAAGGGTAGCGAAGGCCGAACCGGCGATACCCCATTTAAATACCATAACAAAAAGCATGACCAGCAGGACATTGAGGATCGTGGCAACGATCAGGAAATATAACGGTGTTTTTGAATCGCCCAGGCCGCGCAAAATAGCGCTGATAGAGTTAAAGCCGAAAAGGAAGATAATGCCGCCAAATGTGATATCGAGAAAAATCCGGGCCTGGGGGAGAATATCGAGGGGTGTATTCAGCGCGCGAAGAATAAAATCGCTGAACAGCAACCCAATAATCGTCGTCAGGATTGAAGCAATGAACAGTATTATAAACGCTGTATCGATCGTCCTTTTTACCTTGATCATCTCCCCGGCACCGAAGTACTGGGATATCAATATTGAGTACCCCATTGTAATGCCGATTATCAGGGCTATAAGGAGGAACAAAATCGGGAAGCTCGCACCGACCGCACCGAGCGCCTGCTTACCCAGGACCTGGCCGACAATGATGCTGTCGGCAAGGTTATATGATTGCTGGAAAACGTTTCCGATAAGCATGGGTATTGCAAAATAAAAAATAAGGGAAGCTTCATTCCCCTTTGTTAAATCTTTCATAATGGTCCTTCGCGTGATCATATACAGGCTGATGCGGCATCGTCACATATACATTGCAAACTCTGCATACAGGTTATTACATGCCGGAATAATTTGACAAGATAAATATTGGAATATATATGATATACGCAGTATCTACCCAAAAACTGCTGAAAATGACCTATTGTGCAATAATTGTTATAAGACTCGAGGCAGAGCCATGCCCTGACACATCAAAAATTCCGATTCATGCCAGTTTTTTTTCACTGACATAGAAGTCGTAGAAATATCCGGAAATACCGCCATCGGTTTGAAAATATAAGCAATTTCCCATTCGTAATTTTTAAAAAAAATAATTGTTGAAATAATTTTAATCCTAATTAATTGTCATTATACTTAAACAAGTATGCCGATTGAGTTTGTTGCGGAAAGGTTGTCCATTACATCCCCGGAATAAGTACACATTCCAATACAACCTCAGAAAAAGGAGGAGCCATGGATATAGAAAAAAAATACCGGGACATCAGACCCGGAAGAAAATGGTTCAAGGAAATAGTCATCAGTATCGTTTTTTTCGTTCTGGGGAAGGCACTCAAAGCAACGGTACTGCTCGACGATGAAGCCAGAAAAGAACTGGAACCTATTCCAGACGGGTTTACAGTACAATTTGCTGTGGCGCCATCCGGTCCTTATATGGCCCTCCAAAAAAAAGACGGTCTCCTTACATACCTCGGGTTAAAAAAAATCAATGCCGATCTTGCCATGATATTTAAAAATACGGAACCGGCGTTCAGAATGCTCACCGCGCAGAAAAGCTTTCCCCAGGTATATTGCGATGGTTCCCTCGGCGTGAACGGCGATCTGATCGTCAGCATGATATTCTATCGGTTGTCAAATATAGTCCAATTCTATCTCTGGCCAAAAATCATTTCCCGGCTCGTATTAAAAAAAGTCCCTGAAATGACCCTTCAAAAATTCTGGCGAAGGATCCAGATCTATCTGAGGATTGTTGCCTAAAATAAACCCAAAGGAGAAAAAAATGATACCGTCATATTATGAATATCACAATCCGGTAAAAATCTGTTCAGGAAAAAACGCGTGTGATAATAT
>JBFZEZ010000464.1:0-5125 GCA_041306585.1 Spirochaetota bacterium
TGGAAGAAATAGTATATTCCAATCCGACAACGACACGGAGCATCACGGTGACATTTGTTCCCGGATCTTTTTTATCCGGAGAACTCGATGCAATGGAATCGAGAATTCACTTTGCCCGGCTCCTTATTTCAACAGACCTGGATGATTCGATCCGTTTTTCAAGCTATGTTGTTGATCATTTTTCCAGGGGTCTGTGCATCCCTCCCGCCGCCTCGTCGCTGCAGTATCAGGCAAATATCTTTTCGGGAGTTGACGGGGTCTTCTGCAGAAATTTCAGGCTGACGCGTCTCATTCTCGGGCCGATGTGCCTTGGCGAACCGATCATCCAAAACAACATCCTGGAAGCCCCCCGACTGGCGGTAATTTCTGAAGGAAAAATCCCCGAACGAATAAAGATTGTCGCACGGGCCTATTATGATGGCATAAAGAAGTTCGCTATATGGAAATATTCTCAAGATTCCGCCCGATAGCGGTCGATATTATTTTTCTTTTTCGAAAATGCACCTTTTTTCATTAAAAAGCATTATTACTTTATTGTCGTTGATTACAAAAAAAATTGGTTCTTTCGAGACTTTTGCGCTTATAATATTTTCGAAAAAGTCCCCCACGATCTCATTTTCAATTTCCGATGTCCCCTTAAGAACGACCATGTATTTGCCATAAGAAAGATTTTTAAGGATGACATAATCCTGACAGTCACCGCTTTTTAAGGTATATTTTCCATCCGGCGATTGTGTGCATGACATGAAATTAAAACAAATACTCACTATGGCGATGATACAGGCGATACCCGGGCTTGTTTTCATATAGTCCACCCCTAAAATGATTGTATGATAATTACAATAAGAGTAGCCCATATCATATCTATAATCAAGAATTTTTTTTCCAGTTGACTATATTACAGGATATGTAATAATCTTTGCATGGCTGAATTTGAGCTCAAAATATACCGAAGGGATATAATTGCCCTTATCGAAAACATACAGATCAATAACCCGGCCGCCGATATCGACCTCGTGCATAGGGCGTATCAGCTCGCCGAGCAGTCCCACATGAATGTAAAAAGGCTCTCGGGTGAACCATATATAATCCATCCCCTCGAGGTCGCCATCATTCTTGCCAACCTTAAAATGGATTCCACAACAATTGCGGCCGCACTCCTTCATGATATTGTGGAAGATACCGGCACCACACTCGAAGCCATCAGGACCAATTTCGGCGAGGACATTGCCCAGCTTGTAGACGGGGTGACGAAAATATCCTCCATCAAAAACAAATCAAGGGCGACTGCCCAGGCCGAAACCCTGCGTAAGATGCTCATGGCCACCATTAACGATGTGCGGGTGATTATCATAAAGCTTGCCGACAAATTGCACAATATGCGCACCATCATGTTCCAGCCCGATGAAAAACAGGAGAGGATCGCGAAGGAAACCCTCGACATCTATGCCCCGATCGCACGCCGACTGGGCATGTCAAAAATCTGTTCGGAACTCGAAGATCTCGCCTTCCACGTCCTTTACAATAAGGACTACGAAAAAATTTCCAAATCGATTGCCAAGCGGAAGACAGAGGTCGAGTCCTACATTGAAAATGTACGCACGGTGCTCATGCAAAAAATGAGTGAGATGAAGATCGAAGCGAATATAAGCGGGCGCGCCAAGCACTACTACTCCATCTACAGGAAAATGCTCCAGCAGGATAAAACCTTCAACGATATCTATGACATACGGGCGATTCGGATCATCACCAGGGAGATAAGTGACTGCTACGGCGTCCTCGGCATCATACATACCCTGTGGACCCCGATCGCGTCCCGGTTTAAAGACTATATCGCCGTACCGAAATCAAACATGTACCAGTCGCTCCATACAACCGTGATAGGGCCCGAGGGGCTTCCCTTGGAAGTCCAAATCAAAACCCAGAAGATGCACGAAACCGCAGAGAATGGCATCGCCGCACACTGGCTTTACAAGGAAAAAAATCAGCTGCACATCAATGAGTACAAGAACCTTCCTCTTCTCAAGGATATAACCCAATGGCAGAGTGAACTCACCGACAGCCGGGAATTCATCAAGAACCTGAAGATGAACCTTTATGAAGACGAAATTTTCGTTTTCACCCCAAAGGGGAAGATAATAAAACTTGCGAAAGGGGCAACCCCAATCGACTTCGCTTATGCCATCCACACAGAGGTAGGGAACCATACAACCGGCGTAAAGGTGAACAACAAAATGGTCCCTCTCAAAACCAAGCTCAACAGCGGCGATATCGTTGAGGTCATCACCAGCAGCAAGGGGCATCCCTCGGAGGCATGGCTGAAATTTGTAATTTCGCCTAACTCAAAAAATAAAATACGCGCCTCTCTTCGAAAAATTGAAAAACCGGAAAAAAAGGCGGATGCAGATGAAAAGCCGGCGCATAAAGAGCGTGAAGGGAATGTGACCGTCAGCTTTCCAGTCCCGGGTATGCACGATGAACAACTTAAAGTAAAAAAGTTATCACATCATACCCGCTTCGGCATCAGCATAGAGGGGGCCTCAAATATTCTTATCCGTCTTTCCCAGTGCTGTCAGCCGATACCGGGGGATACAGTGCTCGGATTCATCACCCGTGGGAGAGGAATCACCGTTCACAAGACCAACTGTCCCTCACTTAAACGGCTGAAACTCGAAAAAGAACGGATCGTTAATATAGTGTGGGAAAAATCGGAAAATTCACTCTTTCCTGTTAAACTCGAAGTACATGCCCAGGACCGGCAGAATCTCCTGAAAGATATTGCCGATGAAATATCCCTCAGCAAAACCAATATTATCAAGGTCGAGGCGCACCTTGATGACCGGGAAAATGCCGTATTTAAATTTATACTAGAGGTCAAAAGTAACGACCACCTGAACGAGATAATCAAGCGGCTGAAAAAAATAAAAAATGTCAGCAACGTCTACAAAGTAAATGAAAAAGTGGTTATCAAATAAATCATGAAGGTTATTCTCGGTTCATCATCCCCGCGAAGGCAGATTATTCTAAAGGAACTCTTCCCGGCATTAACGATAATTACACCTGATTCTGATGAAAAGCGCCTGCAGAATGAATTCCCTGTCCCGTATGCAGTCCGTATATCAATAGAAAAGGCTGACTCGATCCTCCCCTTTCTTGAAAACATCCCTGAACCATCCCTGGCGATAACCTGCGATACGATTGTAAGCATTAATGACGAAATACTCGGCAAACCGGTTGATTACAGGAATGCAATAGATATGCTTAATACACTAGCCGGCAAAACACATCAGGTTATCAGCGCACTTACCCTCATCTCCACAATGCCTGATAAAAAACAAATCATCCTGACTGATCACGAAATCACCGGGGTAACCTTCAAGACCCTTTCCATGGACGATATAGAAAAATATCTGGGTCTGATCACCTATCTCGACAAGGCCGGCAGTTACGCATTCCAGGAATTCGGGCATATGGTAGTCAGCAGGTTCCAAGGTTCTGCAACGAATATTATCGGTTTCCCGCTCCGTCTCTTTTTTGCAATGATGCATCGGATCGGCAGAGAAGCATTATTATGACGTTTCTCTGCCTATACTGAAAAAAAACTCTCCCTGATCGAGAAGATTATTATCCTGGAAATCAAATACTCCAACCAATATATGGGGAATTTGTATTAGGTCATTTATAGGGGTATTTACTAAATTGTACCCACATGTCATCCCCGTGCAGACGGGGATCCTTCTCGCTAGACGCGAATTAAGGATTCCCGTCTGCACGGGAATGACATGGTATGGTTTGTTACCCCCGAAAAATGACCTCTTACAGGAATTAATACATATGTATTGGAAAATATATTGACTATTATAAACTTTTAGATTACAATTGAAAAAATAAATGGGATTATTTAATCTAATAATGAGAGGGAATCGTGTATGTCAGACAATAAACAGTACATCAGAAAGCAATATGTCATAGACAAAAAATTCCAGTTAAAAACAACTTTTGCAGTCATTGGGACAGTTACAATACTTACCGGCATTATTATCGCCGCAATAGCAACCAGCGTTGCATATAATAATACAAAAATCGAAAACATAAATGAAATTGAGGATAACGTAGTCCATTTCCTTACGTCCCGCCCGCAAGGGATTGACGATCCAGGATATAAAAATGCGATTAAGGAAATTGCTCAGAACCATAGCAACAATATGGCCACATTAAAACGTATTATCCAGTATAACAAGATACTGCTGATAATTCTCCTTATTTTTGTAGTTGTCCAGGGTACAGTACTTTATATTTTAATGATAAAGAAAACCCACAGAATTTCCGGGCCAGTGTATGTCATCTCAAATTATATTAAAGATATAATTGCCGGAAACTATCCCCAGTGCAGACCACTCAGGTCGAAAGACGAACTCAAGGATTTCTATGAACTTTTCATTCAGATGGTGGATGTTCTGCGGAAACGCGCTGGAAAAT
This sequence comes from Spirochaetota bacterium, assembly GCA_041306585.1. Classification (GTDB taxonomy): domain Bacteria; phylum Spirochaetota; class UBA4802; order UBA4802; family UBA5550; genus JBFZEZ01. The sequence goes on from JBFZEZ010000464.1 coordinate 4,480, forward strand.
AGCAGATACAGTTCGAAACAATATAATAAAAAAGGGGTCTGTCTTAAAGGCAGCCCCCTTTTTTTATTGTTTCGAACTGTATTGAAATCCTATTTAACCATTTTCAACAATTCTTCAACCATTGCTGCGACAACCGGGTCTTTGGAATTCCTGCAATACACAGAAAAACGGAGCGGGGGCTGGATCTTCGAGTTAAAAACATAATAATACAAGGTTTTAAACATGAGATCATACCGGCCGTCCTTTTTAGCAAAGTAAAACTCACTCATCGGCATTGATGAGTGATCAGGGTCATAATAGGTCACCTTATAGCCAGAATTCTCTCTTCGAATGGAATTGTTTTCTTTCATTCTGGCTTTCAATACCTCCATGGACTTCATTTTATACGCATAATTGTCCCTGAAAATCTTCCCTTCAATTATATCTTCTTTTAATACCTTAATATCATCCTGATAAAATTGAGATTTTGATTTTTTTGGGGTTTTAAAAATCTTCTGATCGATGTAATACTCAACAACCTTGTCAATTGTGTTATCACTGTTCATGTCACTGAGAAGAACAAGCATTCTATCTGCACCAGTAAAATCACCTAATAAAATCATGGTATTGTCATCAATTGATTGAAGAAAAAAATAATTCCTGTAGT
>JBFZEZ010000465.1:0-3462 GCA_041306585.1 Spirochaetota bacterium
TGTTCATGCGGCAATCCTGAATTCTGCCAGTTCCGGGGCATAGTCCAGACATGCCGATATGTGATTCTCTTCCAGTTCCGGAAACTCTTCGATAATTTTGTTGAATGTGTATCCCGCCGCAAGATATCCCAGGATAAGGCTCACAGGAATCCTCGTCCCTCTCAGGCGAGGTTTCCCGTGAAGCACATCCGCGGTACTTAAGTACCTCGTCAATAATTTTGTAACAATTATGTGAACTCAATAACGTACTGGGAACCGAAATTGACGAAAATGTCCTCAATCCATTCCGTCAGTTTTTGAAAAGAGGCATAGGCTGCAAAAGGCAGCCATTCGTATTTCATCTTTCGCCACAAGATTTCAATGGCATTCAGTTCAGGAGAATATTCAGGCAGAAACACAATATTCACCCCCTTTTTCTCCCACTCGGGCAGGCAGGACAGAAATTTATTACTTTTATGAACCGGCGCGTTATCAATAATGATATAGGTTTCTTTTGCGGCTGTCTTAATGAAACTCTCGAAACAGGCGACCACAACATCCGTATTGACTGTGCATTCAAACATGAACGGTGTGCATTCATTATCTTTATTCATAAATGCAAGCACATTGAGAGTCTGCCCCCGGGCCGGTGTGATTTCAATATATTCACCTTTCGGCTGGTAAGCATACGGAACACACGGGGTTTCATTGAAACCCGCACCGTCAAAATAGCGCACATCGATTTCTCCTTTCTTCCGCCTTTCTTCCAACTGTATAATTTCATTTTGTTTTTTGCGATATTTGTTCTCATCTCTTTTACCTTTAAGAGATTTTCGGATCCGTTTCCATACACGTTTCTTTCTTATTACACGCCTGAGCGTGGATTTACTGCTTTTTTTCCCTCTCTGATCTTCAAGGGAGATAAGGATTTTATTGATCGAACGCGGTTCTTCATCCACCATTTTATGAATGAAATCCTCATCTTCAGGGGTGAGAAGGCGCGGTTTTCCGGGACGGGGATCATCATACAATCCCCTGAGCCCCCTTTTTTCCCATCTGTTTATAACACGGGATACAGCCTGACGGGTAACTCCGCAGATATCAGCTATATCTTTCAACTGATAACCTTTATTACTGAGAATTATCATATGCGCGCGGTTTCTGACTCTGGCAGACGGATGGTTTTTATGAGCGCATTCCAAAGTACAGGCTTCCGCCTCGGCAAGTCCGGAAACATATTTCATTATAAAAGCCTCCTTCAGACAATCATGTTACTTTCTGTCGGAGGAGTGTATCATATTTTATGTTTTGTTACAAAATTATTGGTTATGTACTTAATTTCAGCGGACGCAAAAAGCTGCGCTTGTTGTTATGCTTGTTCCCTCGTTCCCAGGCTCCGGCGTCACTGCCATTAAGTTAAGGATAATTCTTATATTAGAAGCATATTTTTCTGATACGTCTGTAGTAGTTGAGAATCTTTCCCGGTTTGCTTTTTTTACGGGGTACTTTACGTTTTCTTACACATATCGGATTCGTCATGAACAACTGAGTTAATTTATCCAAAAGGATTTGATTGTCTTCTTCTTTATAAAACAATTCGATAACATAATTTTTTACAGTATTAAACGAAACAGCTTTATTGACAGTCTGAGGGCATTTGTTGTCAGAACTATTTGCCGAGAGCAATTCCCGGGCGTCCCGAGTCAGGATTGATTCAAGACCGGTAATAAAGACAGTCGAATAAAAATCCTGTCTGACGGCTTCGACGCTTTTACCGGTAAAATTTTCCAGATTCAGCCGTCCTTTGATAGTCCCGTAAAATGTTTCTATACCCCATCTGAGATTATAAAGCTCTTTGAAATCGTTTGCCGGATAGCGGCTTTCATCCGTCAGAGACGTAACCAGAACTTCGACTTCGCCGTTGTCGAGAACTACGCGGACAAAACGGACCTTAATTTCCTCAGGGAGTCCCAGTTCCCTGATTTCTTTCTCTTTTGTATGATGAGGCCGCAAAACTACGATTTTACTCTCCTCGGTTCCCGATTCGAACATCATACGGGCTTCTTTAAAAGAACTCCGTGAACATCGGCCGAGAAAATCTATGTTTTGCCGAATGAGCGCGGCCAGAAAAAGGTAAGAAGGATAGTTCCGGTCAAAAAGCAGCAAGTCATTCTCTTTTACGAAGTCGAGGTGTTCTGTCGCCAGATTCACCTCATATGCTTTGGCATGTGACAGTATGGCATCCAATGCTATATTATTCAGAACGTCGTAAAGTATCGAAGCAAGAGCGGCAGGATATTCTCCGCTGACATTCCGATCCTGATTGGCAATCCGGATCACTCCGAAGTATTTTCGGATTTCCTCTTCATTCGGAAGTATGATTTTGGATCCGTCAACAGAAAGTACACGGAATCCCCGCCATGTTTTATAATCCTGGTCTCTGTAATATGTCTCTGCAACCGCTTTCTGATTCAATTCGATGAAAGCCGTATGGGACAATTTGACCCGGGCCTGTGTAAATGCACTTGCGGTAACAATGACTGAAGGAAGCGGCAGTTTTGCGAAAAATTCGTTCAGAACCAGTTGCAAAGATTTCATACTCTTTTGCAATATAATGAGTATAAGCAGAACAAATGATAATTTGCGGTCACGGGTAAAAAAATTACTATTAGTCCGATGATTCTCCTTAAACAAGGGATCATTCAGGATAACTTTGACGCATTCGATCACCTGAACTTTTTTTTGCATTACATCATCCTCCTCCGGCTGATTTGTGAAAAATATTTTTTGGAATCCTTCATCCTTTTTTCAAAATGTTTGACAAAAATATCAAAATGAATGAAAGTTCTTTTTACAACATCGTCGTTGTAAGTCAAGGATTTTCCGCTTTTTATTCTTAACTTAATGGCATTGAAGCCCCGGCTTCAATGCCATTAAGTTAAGCTCGGAAAGAGTTCATCCGGAGTGCCAAAATGAAATTTTGGCGCAGTGCTAAAATTTCATTTCAGCACTCCTCCCGCTTAACTTAATGGCAGTGAAGCTAGGGCTTAGGAACGAGGTAATTCTGATATGATGAATTCTAAACGGAAACGAATTGTTCATATTACTTTCAACATGGAAATCGGCGGAGCCGAACAGGTGATCTATAACCTCATCGAACATACGGATCCCTCGAAATATGAGGTATCCATTATTTGTCTGGAGCAGCCTGTCGGAGCTTTCGGAAAACAGTTGCAGAAAAAAGGATATGAAGTGACAGCGTTCAGCCGGAATCCGGGAGTGGATTTTTCTCTGATAAAAAATATCCGTGACCATATCGGGATTCATAATATTGATGTGCTTCACTGCCATCAATACACGCCGTATTTTTATGGAATAATGAGCGCAGCATTCACGCTATGCCGGGTTATTTTCACCGAACACGGCAGATTCTATCCGGATATACGGAAAGTCAAAAGAGTGCTGATAAATCCTATTTTGTCT
>JBFZEZ010000466.1:0-3563 GCA_041306585.1 Spirochaetota bacterium
GATCGAACAGGATATATCTTCCCCCCGGAAATTACCGGGCCACGGTGGAGATGGGGAGCGATCTGTACCAGAAAGATTTTTATCTGTACCCGCGGAAGATCCAGAAAAAATACAAAGACACTGTCAATGCTTTGATCGTGGGGTTTAATTACTTTGCCCCAAACCGTCTCCCGCTGCACTTAATCTACCGGATTACGGATGGGGAAAGGGACATCACGGCAGACGCAGATATGTATATCAATTCTTACGGTATGTGGATGAAGTGGTTTGACTATGTGAGAAGCCGTAATTTCAGCCTTGACTTTGTGAGCGGCAAACAATACTCGTTTATGTGTAAAAAAGATGGCTTCTATCCCAGGTTTATCAGTGTTTTAGTGAAACCCTATCAGACTGTGCTGAACGCGGACATTACCCTGGTCCCCATACCAGGCACCCTTTTAGTGATATCCAATACCCCGGGGCTCGATGTCTTGCTTAATAACGACACCTATTACATCACCGGGGGGTACGACAAGAAACTTGATGAAATAAAACTTTCGTCCGTATCCCTGCAGACATACGTGCTTTCACCGGGAGATTACTTTGTCACTGTGAGAAAAACTTCCGCTATAACAAAAACGCAGGCAATCAAGATTGCATCCAATGCATACACAAGGATTTTTATAGAGTTTAAAAAAGAAAATGGTAAGGAAATATTAGTGGTAAAAACTCTGTAGCGAAGGGGGCCAACTATGTCTTTGTTCAAAAGAAAAGTATTACTCTGCATCATAGGCTGTATTGCCGGCTTGGGAGTGTGGCCCCTTGTCGAAATTATACTCCTGTATCAGTCGCAATTCCCCTCTTATCTTGTCTTCAGCATCGTGTTTGGGGTAACAGTTGGGATCATGATGTGCGCGTTCTTCAGCGTCAGTGATAAGATAACAATATCCCGGAAAACGCGGATAGTGGTGGGGATACTGCAGGGCGCCCTGCTCGGGATCGTCGGCGGTGTCATCGGGTTCCTTGTGGGCCAGGCAGCGCTCTTTCTGATAGGGGAACTGTTTATACATTCAACACGTTATTTTAACCTGATCGGGTTTCCCCTGTCACGCGCCCTCGGTTGGGCCATACTCGGGATCTTTATCGGTATTATCGACGGTATCCGCTCCCGTTCTATGGACAAGATCAAGATCGGAATCTGGGGCGGTTTGGCCGGCGGGTTCATCGGCGGCCTCTGCCTGGAATATTTACGGCTTGTTATTCCCAATATGATGTATGCACGTTTCATAGGCCTGATAATATTCGGCACCATGATAGGTTTCTTTTATTCCATAGTTGAAGACCGCCTGTCGTACGGGGCCCTGCGGCTCCTTAACGGAGAAATAAGAAAAACCGATTTCCTCATCAACCAGAGGAAAATGAACATCGGGAGCTCCCCTAAAAGCGACATACCCCTTGTCGGGTATTCGTGGGTGAACGATTTCCACGCCGTTCTTTACATCCAGGGGACCGAGGTTTTCATCAAGGGACACGGGCCCGGGGACAAGATATGGGTCAATGACGACGAGGTCGCCGAATCGTACCTTCAATACGGGGATGTGCTCAAAATTGGTACGGCGAAGTTTTTATATACTTTCGCATAACGGGATTCGCAGGAGATACACTATGAAGATAAAAAAAATATTCCCTTTTATAATCTCAATCCTTATTGCATGCACAGGGAGTATATTCGCAAATTCGGTCCGCATTTCCCAGATAGACGCAACGACCCTGCTTTTCAATCAGAAGGTCAAACTGTATGTACATGTGATGGACAATTACGGACGTTCTATGACCAACCTCGGGAGCGAGGCTTTCGCGGTATTCGAATCGGCCGATGGAATAAATTTTGATCAAATCCCCGCTCTTCTTGAATTTAAGACATATGCCAACTATGAGGCAGGGATCAACTTTCTCCTTCTGATAGACAATTCGGGGAGTATGTATCTTGACATGAACGGGGTCTGGACTAACTTCAACGCGAGGAAAAGGATGACGCATGCGAAAAATGCAGTAACCGCTTTCCTGCGCAGTATGACCAATCCCCGCGATAAGGTGGGGCTGGCCGTGTACAACACCTCCTTCACCCCGTTCTCGGGCCCCATCGACAATAAAATCGAGGTTGAGAAAAGCCTCGACAATATAAAACAGCCCCAGGGAGAAGAGGGCTTCACGGAAATTTACGCCAGCATCGTCCAGGCGGTTAATGAGTTCAAGGCTATAAAAGGCCGCAAGGCAATGATAGTCCTCTCCGACGGTGAAAACATGCCCTATACGCTCTTTACAGGCAAGCCCCACAAGAATTATGGGATGAAAAATTTTGATTACACCGAATCAACGAAGTCCTGTCAGATGGAAGGGATCTCTGTCTTCGCCATCAACTTCGGCAGAATTGGGGACAAACAGGACAAAAACCTGTACAAGATTGCCTATGAAACCGGCGGCGCTGTCTTTGATGCGCATAACCAGGATGAGCTGAAGAAAATTTACGTGGAGATAGTCAACCAGATCCTCCATGAGTATTACATGACCTACCGCGCCACTATGATCCCGGCTGATAAGAAATTTGTGAAGGTGGAGTGTGTTTCGGCAGATGGCAAAGGATCGTCGACCCGTTTTTATTTTTCGAGTACGATTTTCGGCCTCCCCTTGGAGGAATTTAATCCGCTTCTGCTCATTCCCCTGCTTCTGGCCCTGTTGGCGATGTTCCTGCTCGCGTTACTTAAATTCGATAAAAAGGTTGAGGAGCCCATGATAGAAGTGTTGAGCCCGGGGACCGCAAATCCATCGACCAAGAAGTACACACTGAACCAGAAGGCCAAAACCATCATAGGCGGGGGCATGGATGCGCACCTCACCCTGACCAGCAAAACCCGGAAGGTGGAGGACAACCACGCAACGATTGTTTTCGATGACCGTAAGGATAAGTACACCGTGTTCGGCCAGGGACAGATCCGGTTCAACAACAAGAAAGTCGAGAGTAAAGACCTTGAGGCCGGGGACATTATAACAATAGGCGATTCAATTCTGCTTTACAACGACTATAAGAAGAAGGAGTGAGAGGTTCATATTAATAAAAACAGGAAAGAGGAATTGTATGGGCCTGCCACAAAATAACGAAGACTTATACGCTCATCTCCCCGAGGAGATGCATACGCACCTTCGGGCGGTGTTCAGTGATACTATTTACCAGGCGGACGCCAAGGTATTCAAAAGGGCGATCGAGTCATGGCTGGTGAAGCGGGCCCTTTTCAACCGGATTATAGACCACGGCAATTTTACGCGCGTAAAGGAATTCCCCGGGGGAAAAACCAATGCCTGTATAGCGATAACCATATCAGGGTCGCTCATCACCGTCGGCCCTATAATCGATAATTACAGGAAAATCACCTACACCAGCATCGGAATGCGCAAGGACGTGCCCAAGGTAAAAATCGAGCGCAGGGGTGTCATCCTTAACAGTATCAAGGTGAACGAGTCGATTATGCTCAAGGACAGTTCTATCCTCTCCACCTCCGAGGTGATGGACATCGGGGTCGTCGACA
>JBFZEZ010000467.1:0-2804 GCA_041306585.1 Spirochaetota bacterium
CCTCAGCAAGTGAAAACAGTCCGTTGCTTTTCCGGATAAGCCCCAATGTGCATAATGCGTTCAAGAGCCTGTCTGTTCCCCTCGGATCCGCATGTATCTTCAAAGCGGCTTCTTCTGATGAAATTGAGCCAGTGCCGATGGTGTTGAATACATCGAGTTCAATGGCAGTTAAAAAAATTCTGCTCCGCTGATAGGCGTTTGCCATCTCCCTGAAGGTCTGAAGGTCCACTTGTCTTATTTGTTGACTGCCGGTTTTCATGCACATCTCCAATTTTCATTTTTATAAATTTATTCTTTTCCATATATCAGCCAGCGCATTCCGCCAGCGCAGGTTTTCAAATGCCTTCATCCGCCACTCTTCACCATCGATGACGTCTTTTTCAAGGTACTTCCACGCCCTGTCATAATCAAATTCTTTCCAGAGTGTCCCGGCTTTGAAAATGAATTCCGAATTTCGTGTTTTTAAAAGATGCGTCAATCCATCATTAAAGTTGAATTGTTTCCAATGCGAACCTGCATAAAAAATAAACTCGGCACTCCCGGTCATTACGAGGCCCTCGAATCCCTTTGCATAATTGAAAGTACGCCACTCCTGGCCCGAGTAATATATATACCGCGCTTTCTGAAGTGATATCAGGGCCTGAAGACCTTTGTCGTGATCAAAATTTTTCCAGAACCTGCCGGCCCGATATATATATTCAGGATCACCAAGTTCAATGAGTTTTTGTAGGGCTTCTTTGTAATCACAATCGGGATTTTCAAGACCTTCCCGATAAATATCCACGGGTGTTATCATCCGGCACCCCCCATCCTGACAACCTGACCGAAAGGAGGGACAAAAGGTTCCTCTCGGTATCCTGAAATAACCCATAATGTAGGGGAGTATTTTTTAAGCCTGTCGAGGTCGTAAATAAATCCATCGGTTATCACTATCAGCATTTCGGTATGCTTCAGCATGTAATCATTGAACAGTGGGACGAAAAAAGTCGTCCCGCTCGTTCCTGTTTGTATCTGGCGCCAATCACCCTTCGTATAACGGTACGGCTTCATTGTATTTTTTCCGGGAGAGATCCGGCCCCCGTTTTTTTGAGGTATAAACAGCATTTCATCGATGCAGAGGAGATACACCCGGTATTTTCCCAGGAGTTCTTCAATGACCCCGAAAGCCGATTCGATTTCCCCTGGTTTCATCACCATGGACGCCGATACATCGACCACAACCGTGATGACCTCTTTCTCTTTAAATATTCTTCCAGGGGCATATATCCCCTGGGCAAAAAAACGTTTATTGAACCTTCCATACGTATAGGTCCATTCATTGGATTGAGATGAAAAATCGACTATACTTTTAATCTGTGAGATCCAGGAGGCAATGTCAGTTTTTTTTACATCCGTGATGAGGCCATTAATGTCCTGAAAAAAACGTTCATTTTTAATGGACATGTCTTTCACTGCAAGACTGATAACCCGTTTTTTTGCAGTATCAATGTCACTTACCATGCGATTGCTTCCGAAAAGATGAATTCCGGTTGGAAGGATAGCGCCATCGTCGCGGGTAAAAACAAGTCCCTCGAGTGATGGGATTTTGTCGCTAGATTTGTTTGTCTTTAATTTTTCGAGCGGTGTAAGAGGAATCCCATCAGATTCGAATTTTTCCGTGGAAGAGAGTATATTGATATCGAGCCCCTGCATCCCCGGTGCAAGATCGAGGCTCCCGTCAAAACTATAATAGTTATCACCCGATTGCGACATGAGCCAGCGATATACATCCTCCCAGGAGGGATCATTGTTATGTGTCTGATCGTAATATTTTTGCGGGACAACAGGCAGGCCGGAGGGGAGCGTCAAAACCGGAATCTCCGTGATGGATCCTCCCTTACGCGAAAAAAAAGTATTCCTGTTTTGAATGAGATATGAATTCACGACCATGTCCTGGGCAAGGTTCTGGAGGTGCGTATCGGCCCCGGGGAGGGCCCTGTGCTCATGCCTGAGGATGCTATGCATCATCTCGTGGACAAGGAGGCCAATCTTCTCGTCAGTGGAGAGGCTTTCAATACATTCATTATTATACAGAAGGAGGAGCCTCGACGAAATCGCCGCAAGGGCGAGGGTAGGTATCTTGGGATCGCAGACGAAATGCACCGCCTGATAAAAATAGGAAACAAACCTGCTTCGTTTCCACAATTCCTCAAGGACTGCATCCCATATGTCAGAGTTCGATAGTGTCGTCATCACCGATGTTCTGTTCAGTCTGTTCGGTAAGAAGCTTGGCGTTTTCACATAAAAATTGAGAGGAAACAGCACTCTTGGCAATGTTCTCGGCCATGAGCATGAGATCGTTGTTGAGGATTTCTACCGAATGCCCGGTCATTTCAAGGGCTTTTTTCTGTTCAAGGGTGCCAGTTCCAGTAGCACGGGAGAGTTCCACGTTTTTCTTCATCTGGTCGTCGATTCCCTTTAGAAATTTTTCTTCGAGAAAGATGTTATCCCGGAGGTCATCGATTTTTTTTGAGCTCTGGAGCATCTGATCGATCATAATTTTTACGTTATCTGATGCATCCTTAATGATTTTTGTGCCCGCCTCGGTTTGAAGAGTGCTTTGTGTAAGGACCGATTCAATTTCCTTGATGCTGTCCCCGGTCATTGCAGCGAGTTTTCCTATCTCGTCGGCTACGACTGCAAAACCGCGACCATGCTCACCGGCACGGGCAGCCTCAATGCTGGCGTTCAGCGAGAGAAGATTTATTTTGTCAGCAATTTCAACGATCATTGAAATCGAGTCCGATATTTTCAGGCTCTGGTCC
>JBFZEZ010000468.1:0-6858 GCA_041306585.1 Spirochaetota bacterium
GACATCCTCCCCTGAAGTTCCCGTGTAAGAATTACAATGATATGCACATGCTCCGAAAGCTTGAGGCGCCGTATGTTTTTGCAAAGGGAGAGGCAGTCGAAATCGCCTTTTGTCCAATTGATGAGAACAATATCGGAACCGTGTTTCCGGATCTCGTCAACGGCATCCTCAACACGTTCAGAAAGGGTCATCTTGATGGAAAGCCCATCAAGCGACTTATCAACAGCTTCGATCAGCGATTTTGAGTGATTGACGATATGTAGTTTCATGCGCATATACCCCGATCATGTTAAAGTGGAGAAAAAAATAACCCGGCGATCATCAGCCTGTTGACTAAAATTTTTGTATTATAATGCTATGATGCATAAAAGTTCATTTGTCAAGAATAATTCAGGTATGACCAATAAAGCGCGGGAGGGAACATCTTCAATGAATAACAATACATATCATGCAGGCTTAGTCAGGAAGCCATTCTCACACATGTAAAAAAGCCCCAACGCGAAGATCATCACAAATGTCCCTGAAGATTTCCTCCTGGTCCCGCGACCCGTCTATAATGCAGAATTTTTCATCAGCAATTGAAAGATAAATCTCCCTTACGCGTTCCAGACACGGGCCCCTTTCAAACAGCTCTCCCGCTCCCCCGCCGCTGCGCGCCACGATCCTCTCGATAGCGCATTCAGGAGAGACCTCGATGAGATACACCCTGTCTGGCGCCGGGAAACCTGCCCCCCTGTTTTTCGCCAGGATGTCGAACGGATCAAGTCCACCGGCCCCCTGATATGCGGCATTGGAATAATAATAACGGTCCATGACCACTATTTTTTTCTGTTCAAGGGCGGGCCTGATATTATCCCTGGCGTCCTCCTCCCGGTCGAGCATGAAGAGTTCAACCTGCTTTTCAGGGTCAAGTGCGGCCTCCCCGCCGAGCATCTCGCGGATCTTCACCCCCCATCTCCCCGCGGTTGGTTCGCGCAATAAAACCGTATCACCCCCGAGTGATAGAAGCATGCGGTGCAGCAGGGCCGCCTGGGTCGACTTCCCTGACCCGTCAATGCCTTCAAACACGATGAATAATGGACCCTGCAATCGCTTCATGTTACCCCTGCCGGCGCCTTTTTGATGCCTTGACGAGCCTGTCCATAATGGCCCGCCCCAGCCCTTCAGAAGGGACTTCTTCGGCATATATAATTTTTTTATGGAGACCGTCGAGCCGGTGGAGCCCTGAAAAAAGGTTCGCGGCCGCCTCGGAGATGCTGCCGGATGGAGAGAGGACTTCACAGCGGCCGGCAGGAATCGCGAATAAGGGCTCACGAAAAAAAAGAAATACCGCGTCCGGGTCTTCAAGTTGATATTCTTCGATACGTTCGATGAGCGCAACCGGTGTTGACGGCGCATAGTGATAGGGGAGCTGGCCCGGGGCCTCGGTAAGGGCGCCATAAACGGCAACCTGGACACGCCCGACAATGCGTTCGATCTCCTCGACAGGGACCCCGCCTGGGCGTAGAAGATGAAAGGCGTCATTTTCAATTTTTATAATTGTTGATTCGACCCCGACAACGCACGCCCCCCCGTCTAAAATGACCGGGACCCTGTCCCCCAGCTGATCACGAACATGTTCTGCGTTCGTGGGGCTCAGGCACCCGAAGCGGTTTGCGCTCGGTGCTGCTATACATCTCCCTGCCGCGCGGATAAAAGCAAGCGCAACCGGATGGGCCGGCATGCGGACAGCCACAGTGGAGAGACCCGCGGTCACTATACCGGGGACCCCATGGTTTTTGGGGAGCACGATCGTAAGGGGACCAGGCCAGAACTTCTGCATCAGTTTTTCTGCTGCTGCAGGGAGTGAACTAACGAGTCCCGATACTGCGGCAACATCCGGGACATGCACGATGAGGGGATCAAAAAAAGGACGGTCCTTGGCTTCGAATATTTTCGCCGCAGCCTGAGGGTTGAATGCATCAGCCCCGAGCCCGTAAACGGTCTCAGTCGGAAACGCAGCAATGCCGCCGTCACGGATAATCCCGGCAGCAATTTCTATATGTTCTGGTGTTGGAGAAAGTATCTGCATGCTGTCGTTACCCCTCGCTATCACAGGCGCATGTTCTCATAATCGGTCGGCTCTTTGACTTTTATGGTATTGATTCATCTGGACGTCAATCAATAATTCAGTATAGTGAACTGATAGTGTAAAACACACCCTCGCACGGCCGAAGGCGTGGAGAGGGCCAGCATGCGCTAACGGCGCGCGGGTGAGGGCCCTACCGCCGGGTTGTAATAACCTAGCCTGATCTGCGGAAAATCTTTCCGTATCATCGAAAGCAGCTTCCGTATCCCGATCGGAGGGGACTCCTCAAAATGTATACATTCAAAATAATAATCAGGATCGATGTTGAGGTTCCTTGTCTGGATCATGTTCACAGGGAACTTTTTCAATAAGGCATACAGTGCGGCCGCTTCCGTTTCCATATCGGTGAAGCCGGGAAGAAAAAAAAGATTGATCGAGACGAATATGCCGGCGTCCAGGGCGGCGTCAAGTGAACGCATAACGTCGGTGTAGCTGTAGCCCGACGGCCGATAATATGCCTCGTAATATTTTTCCGTGGGTGAATTGAGGCTTATCCGGATTGAATCGAGCCCGGCCCTGATCATCTCCTTCACGCCGTCCGGCCGCGAGCCGTTCGTATTCAGGTTGATGGTGCCGTGATCGATGTTCTCGCGTACAAGGGCAATGGCGCGGGAAAGATCCCCCGCACGCATAAGCGGCTCACCCTCGCACCCCTGCCCGAAACTTGCGACTCCCCCCTGTACCCGCGAAAAATGATCGGCAATAACTGCCGCGATTTCATCCGGCAATGGAGAAAAATCGAGCCTCTGCTGGGAGGCGACGATACCGGCTTCTGGCTTCTGGTATGAAAGACACCCGACGCAATTAGAATTGCACGATGGCGAGGTCGGTATAGGCGCCTCGTGCCGGCCGAGAAAAAAATTTCTTGAACAGAGGCAGTTATACTCCACCGCACACTTTGCGAGCTGGGTAACGAGCCTGTTATGCGGGAGACGCCCGCGCGCCTCGTCAACGGCGGCGGTAAGTTCATCCTCATTCTGGTGGATACTGTAATCGGAACGCGGATCCGGGTCGATACGAAGCGCGGGCACATAAAAATCATCATCCTTGAACACAACCCCACCATACGCCCAGAGGGAAAGCCTCTCGGCCCCATCCCCGCTGATATATGCGGGAAGATACGTCCGCAGGTATCCGGACGCCAGAAACGATGACACCGCGCAGATATCATCCCCGTCGGGAGACACCGTTATATGATTGAAGTCATTGTTGCGTCTGTTATAGAATACAGGATATCTCCCCGGGAGGGTGAAAAGATAACTGCCGGCCGGAAGCCTGATCAGTTCTTTTTCGTCGACCTGTACAAACCTCCTACCGGTACGGAACGAGGGTTCGATGCCCGGGAAGTCATATACGCGTCCTTCGCTGTCTGCAAAGGCGAGGCATGACCTGCTTTCGGGGGCCTTCTGCACTTTGGAATTTTTTTTCTGTTTTTTATTCAGATTTTTTTTTGGCATGATATGCCGCCTTCCGGTTCAATGCCTGTTCGATATGCTTTATCAGAATGGACAACCCGTGTTGTTTTTTCATAAGTTCACGGTATTCAATATTGCCGCGCACCGATGCCGGGCTCTGACCCATCTCGGCAAGCGACTTTTTGAGGACCAGTCTCCGGTCGCGCACTTCCCTCCATTCGCGCCTCAATCCGTCTCGGCGCAGCTTTAATTCCCGTTCATTCACACTTCCCACCTATTGGCCTCCAGCCTGTTTGACGGCTTGGATCATCCTGCCGCAGTTCCCCTCATAATCGTTGTCTCTGTATAGATACGAAATCACTGCAACCGAGTCGCAGCCGGCGGCAATGAGCTCCACCGCGCCTTCGGGGGTAATACCGCCGATCGCCACGATGTGCAGGCCGGCTGTTTTCCGTATGTCCGCTATCACCCTGGTGCCGATCCCCTCTAAAAGCGCCCCCTGTTTTGTCGATGTGCCAAAGATCGGTCCGATCGCGATATAATCAGGACCATCATTCAGGGCCGCAACCGCCTGTTCGTACGAATGAGTGGAAATCCCTATGATCATGTGAGGGGGGAGGATTGCCCTGACATCCCGTACCGGTATATCATCCTGGCCGAGGTGCACCCCGTCCGCCCCGGCAATGAGTGCGATATCAGGATGGTCATTCACGATAAACAACACCCCGCGTTCCCTGCATATCGATGAGAGGATACGGGCCGTATTAAGTACCAACCTGCGTTCAGCGGTCTTCATCCGGAGCTGAATGACGGCAGCCCCGCCGTCGATAAAACGGAGGGCGGTGCCTGCATAATCCCCATCGCGCACAAACGATGAATCAACAATGGCATACAGTGATAAACGGAATTTCCCGAGCACCCCGGCGCGGAGCAGCAGGGGGACAAAAGCTTTTTCAATTTCATATAGTGCGAAGCGGACCTCCTGGAACAGGTTCTCCCCCCGCGAGGGTGATAGGAGTTTCGCGAATTCTTCGAGGGTGCGGACCGCCTCCATGGCCCGGTGCAGGTTTGCCCCTGCGATCCCGGCGATCCCCGACCTGACGCGCTCACCGTCCGTATCCCTGAATTTTTGGTCGTCATGCGAAACATCACGTGCCCACAGCAGCATCTCGCGCGGGAAGGCGTCCGATGCCCCTCTGAGCTTGTGCCGCAGTTCCTTGAGAGCCAGCGCCAACCCCGCGTCCGGGAAAGAAAACCGCACAATATCTTCACACACGCGGAGCCCTTCCATGGCGCGATTTAGACAGGCATCTATGGTACGGTATGATGATCTATCCATAAAAATTCAGCCGCCTCCCACAAAACGCACGATTTCGATCATGTCGCCATGGCTCACCGCCGTCTTCGCATAAGCCTCGCGGTGCACGATCTCCTTGTTCAGTTCGACAACGATCTGGTCCCCTTTCAGTTTATAGTGAGAAAGCAGTTCCATTATTGTGGCCCCGGTAAAATCCGCTTCCTTTCCATTTACAGTTATCTTCACCTGATTAACCCCACTCATAAAAAATTATCGCAGGAAGAACAATTGCCGCGGTTTCAGCACGAAGCTGGTTCGATCCCATCGTGCATGCCGTCCATCCATTCACCCGGGCAGCATCAATCTCCGCGTCGCTGAACCCCCCTTCCGGCCCCACAAGGAGCGTGACCGGGGAAGTCACCTCATGCGCACTCAGAAATTCCCGTAGGGTGACCTCGCCACTGGTGTGGGCAATGATTTTAACACCCCCGGCCATGCCAATGACATCGGCAAAATTCCGGGGCTCTTCCACGCGGGGAACATCAGGCCGCAGGCATTGTTTCGCAGCCTCATGGGCAATTCTGTTCCAGCGCCCGCATTTTTTTTCAGCACGCTCTCCCGGCAGGGGGACGGTGCGTTCAGTAATAACAGGGACAATCCGGCTCACTCCGATCTCGCACGATTTCTGGATCACAAGATCGAATTTATCACCCTTGATAAGCCCGGCGCACAGGACCAGTTCAAGGTCCGATGCCGCAGCAGGACCGCTTTCAAGCAGGACGCATTCAACATAATCTTCACCAACAACAGCAGCCTTCGCCCGTATAAGCCCCGAACCTGCATAACGCACATGCACACATTCACCGGCCCTGATTTTCCTGACACGTATAAGATGGTGCGCGTCATCGCCCCTGATAATGCAGCGTCCGTCCTTTATGCTGTCCGGCTGTATGAAAAACTGAGGCATCATTCACCCAGTTTGTCAGGCCTGAACATTTCGCGGTTTGTGACAGGGATGGGATCAAACTCGGAAAAATTGAGAATGGAGACAGTCCCCTTGCGGATGTCCATCATGTCATAGCGCAGCGGGATGATCCGGTCTCCCTTCTCCTGGATCTTAACGATGGAAAGGAATTTGAAAATCGCCTTGTCGCGGTCGTAATAGTCGATCCGGAGCGGGATAAAACGATCCTTGGCCACATACAAGGTCAGGAGTCCGTATTCCCCACCCTTAAAGATGGGGTTCAGGACCAGCCGGTACGCATCCTTGCCCCTTATAATGGCTTCGCCTGCAATCGAGGCAGTATAGTTACCCTGGAAGTCTACATTTGAAAGGTCGATAAAGGAATAATTGGTGCCAAGGAGAAGGTCATATTTGTCAATGCCAAGCTTATGAAAGAGTTTGATGGCGTGTATATTGTATACCCACACATCCTCACCCCCGAGATTGTACAGCACCTTGAGCTGTTCACCCCGGTCGCGGCTGCTGAAAATAAATAAAAAATCGTCCTGCTTGATATGCCCGGTGAGCCTGATATTGACCGCCCTCCCGTCAGGATATACATGCTGAATAGTCCCTTTCATCGTTCCCTGTTGATAGTCCATGATGCGGTCGACCCTGGCTAGAATCCCCTGGGCTGTAAGCTCTATATTGGTTTTATCCTGGGACACAGAAGATGCCCTGAATTGAAAAAGAATTGTGATGACTGCACAAATGATTAATGATGTAAAATGTTTCATATTTAAATAAAATAATTCAACTTAGGTTAATTGGGCAATTACATTTTTTAATAAAATATCAGAAATATGTACCACTTCCAAGTCAATTCTAACCGTTCATTTTAATACAGGCAATAATAATAATGACCCCTAAAACAATTATCTCAACCCTTTTTTTTAATTTATTCTAAAATTATCGTAACAGGTCATAAATCGCGGGTAATAATAAACTTTTTTTCATGACGAACTTTTCGAACTCAACCCCCTGCCCCCCTTCTCTTGATTACAATAGAAGGGGG
>JBFZEZ010000469.1:0-3037 GCA_041306585.1 Spirochaetota bacterium
CACCGTATCCGCTTTTTATGCTTGAATCCTTTCGTGAATTTGTGAGCACCTTTGCCGCGAAATGTGTAATACGGGGGATCTAACTGTCTCGCTGTTTCTGGGAAAATTCGATAATTATGTAAAAGGTCATTTTTAAGGGGTAAAAATCTATTCCTTGTCATTCCCGTGAAGACGGGAATCCATTCTCGCTAGACGCGATTTAAAGATCCCCGCCTGCGCGGGGATGACATATGGTTGAAAGGTTAAGGTTCACCACCGAAAAATAGGCATATACCATAATTATCACATTTTCTTTTTAAAATTATCTTGTATTTATCTCATAGAATACCTATAATGAAGAAGGTCGGCTTTATGCGTATGGGCGATCTTGAAGACCTCCTGTTTATCGGGGATAAAAAATATGAAATGCATCAAAAAAAATCTTATAATCTTTTGCTGTATTTTTACATCATTCCTTTTCCAATATGCATCGGCGGAAGAAGAAATACAGGCCGGAGTCATTTATCAGATCAAGGAATACAGCGGCGAGGTGACCATATCATCCCCGGTGGCCGGTGAAACCCTCAAAATGGGGGACGCCCTTTATATAAAAATCGGTACTGCTAAAGTTATTTTAAAAGTGACCTTTCCCATGCAGACTGTTGCCCGGTGTACCGTGCTTCCGCATCATCGCGGTTTTATGGCACAGCTCGCTGCGGGAATGCCGGTATTTAAATACCAGACAGGGGCCGATCTGCAGACAATAAAAAGCGACTTCGAACGGCTTGATGAGATAACCCTTTATAGCAGAAAAATTATTTATGGGGCAATCATAGAACGGGGGAAAACGTATATTATTATGACCCCAGCAGGCCGCGTTGAGGTTAAAGAAAAAGATATTATGAAGGTTCAGGTTATTAAGTAAATAAATTACAAACTTTCCAGATAATTGAATTAAAAAAGTTCTTGACTATATGCATATTCATATGCATATATATGCACATGAGAACAACTATTAACATAGATGACACCCTGCTTGAGAAGGCCGGAAATCTGACAGGCATTTCAGAAAAAACAGCCCTTGTAAAACGCGGGCTCGAAGTATTAATTGCCATCGAAAGCGCCAAACGGCTTGCAGCCCTTGGCGGTACTGAAAAAAACCTGCAGCCCATTCCTCGACGACGGATGTAATGCGTGATACTTGTAGATACATCTGTCTGGATTGACCATTTCAGGAACAAAAATCATACTCTGGTCGAACTTCTTCAAAATGGCTCTGTTCAAACTCACCCTTATGTCATAGGCGAATTAGCATGCGGATCAATTGCAAGCAGGGAAAAAATTCTTACCCTTCTGCAGGCCCTTCCGCAAAGTCAGGTACTCTCTCAGACAGAATTTTTATATTTCGTCAATAGCAAGCATTTGATGGGGAAAGGGATTGGTTTTATTGATATTCATCTCCTTGCGTCTGCGGCATTAGCCGGCTCCCTTCTCTGGACAATTGATAAAAAATTAAATGATATCGCTGCTGGTTTTAAATTAAATTTTATTCATAAGATAAATCATTAAGTTGGAATTTTTTTATTAATACTTGACAAAAAGTACCCCTCAAAAGTTAAATTATGACAACTAAATAACATTGTTATGTTAATATTTCTTTTTGGAGTATGATCCTATGAAAACCAGAATCACAGAATTATTCGGCATCAAATATCCAATCCTGCTACCGGGCATGAGCTGGATCAGCGTTCCCGAACTCGTTGCAGCGGTTTCCAATGCAGGAGGACTGGGGATACTGGCAACCGGACCATTAAATCCCGAACAAACACGCGCCTCAATCAGGCGCATTCGCGAGTTGACCAAAAAACCATTCGGCTGCGGCGCAACCTTACTCTTCCCCGGGGCCAAGGAAAACGCAAAGGTCATGCTCGAAGAAAAAGTGCCTGTCATCAATTTTTCTTTGGGAAAAGGTGAGTGGGTCATCGAAGGTGCACATACATACGGCGGAAAAACCATAGCTACTGTCACCAATGAAAAACACGCAAAAGGCGCTGAAAAATCAGGGGTGGACGCGCTTCTGGTGACCGGTCATGAAGCCGCGGCACATGGCGGGGCCGTCACATCCCTCGTCCTTGTTCCATCGATTGTTGATGCGGTAAAAATACCGGTAGTAGCCACAGGGGGATTCGCTGATGGACGCGGTCTTGCTGCTGCACTTGCACTTGGGGCCGAAGGTATCGCAATGGGTACCAGGTTTTCTGTAACAAAGGAAAGCCCGGTCCATGAAAGGACAAAACAAGCGACCCTGGAAAAATCGGTTTACGATACTTTATATTCTAACCGGTTTGATGGGCTATGGTGCAGGGTCATGGAAACAAAGGCTGCCAAAAAAGCCATCAAAAAAGGTCTGAACCTCCCCAAGGCGGCTTTCACATCAATGGGAATTGCAAAAATGCTGGGTATGCCCTGGCTTAAACTCGCAATTGGCATCATGCTCCAGGGGCCAAAAATGGTAATGCAGCTCGCCAACATGGCAAATGGTTTCCATGCCATTCAGCTCGCAACAGAAGAAGGGGACCTTGAAAAAGGGGTCCATCTGATCGGACAGGTACAAGGATTGATTCATGATATGCCGACTGTCGATCAAATAGTCAAGCGTATGGTAAAAGAAGCCCAGGATACCCAGAAAAAAATGGAAAAAATGGTTAAATAGATTACGCACCCTGGGTTACGGATGCTTTTCCGGACCCAGGGTGAAATTTCACCCTGGAAATTAAAATGTTCCCGCCTTAACCTGAACAGATAATCAAAAAGTATTTATTTAGCAAATCATATTTTGTATGATTAATTGCACAAATTGACCAACTATTAGCCCCCTAAATCCCCCAAAGGCTAACAACTACCCACATTTTATGAAGTGTAAATACTTCAGCGGGAGCCCCCGGAGGGGGCTTATTGATGCAATTTTTCACTCTATTGATCGAATCATTGCAATCTATGCTCATGAAAATGTCTGAATGGACAATAATTTCATAAACCCCCTTGGGGGGTGGCCGGA
>JBFZEZ010000470.1:0-6589 GCA_041306585.1 Spirochaetota bacterium
GCAAGGTACTTGGAGACATCTCAGCCCCGTATATATCAATCCAGCGCGGAGTTGTAGTAAGCGGCAGCGTCATGATTTCCGGGGGGCATAAAAAAGATCCGAGGAAATTCGTTGAAGAATCCTATAATGTCGGATCCGTACACCATGAAACCGGGAAGAAATAGCAGATTTTAGATTAAAAAATTCACAAATAACAAATTTTTTTCTGCAACAATTAAATTTTTAATATTAATGAGACGATATAATACCTATATAAATAATAGGTATTTTTATTTTCCGGGTGAGATTTAAAAAAAATTAAATATTGGATCACCTCCGGTCCCCAGGCTGGATGTATTGATTCCTGAATCGCGGAAGGTTTAATGAAAGGAATTTTCGCAAAGACAATCAGAATCGGAAGACTGAGCGTATCTTTTTTTCAGGATGAAATCGTGTTCATATACTTCGGTTCGACTGTATATATGAAAAGCTTCAGACGGAATTTTTCCGTAATTGGGAAAAAAACCGCACTTGCTATGTCAGCCACCTTTGTTTTTATCGTTGCATTGACATCGTATCTCCTCTCGTTCACCGATCTTGACTCAGTAAATGAAGATGATGAAATTAAGAACAGGCTTCTGCAGTCGCAGCAGACTGATTATTCATTGCCGGTTATTTCTGAAAAACTGCAGGTGGCCGAACACCGTGTGAAAAAAACAGAGACATTGGGGAGGATTGCTAAACAATACGGGGTGTCAATCGACACGATATGCGGGAGCAACAATTTACGCACTTACGACTTTGTCGGAGTGGGAACGGTCCTTAAAATTCCCAATAAAGACGGTATCATGTATAAAATGGCAAAAGGAGAAAATCTCGTTAATATTGCTGTCAGGTATAGGGTCTCTCTGAAAAAAATTCTCGATGAAAACAATATTAAAAACCCTGACTTTGTCCCTCTTAATATGAAGCTGTTCATTCCTGATGCAAAACCACAGAATATTATAATCGGATTTATATGGCCTACCGGGGCGAGACAAATTACGTGCGGTTACGGTTGGAGGAGAAATCCTTTTAAT
The DNA here is from genome assembly GCA_041306585.1 of Spirochaetota bacterium. Classification (GTDB taxonomy): domain Bacteria; phylum Spirochaetota; class UBA4802; order UBA4802; family UBA5550; genus JBFZEZ01. The sequence goes on from JBFZEZ010000470.1 coordinate 1,059, forward strand.
TATAGAATTAAGGAATTTCACCAGGGTCTTGATATACGCTCCATATACAACTGGATAAAAGCCTCAAAATATGGACAGGTAACCTTTACGGGCTGGCTCGGGGGCTATGGAAACGCGATTATTGTCGCCCACCCTGGCGGATGGAAGACCTTGTATGGGCACCTTTCAAAAATTATTGTCCGTAGCGGTCAATATGTCAAGCAGGGCCAGTCAATAGCTAAAAGCGGCAATACTGGAAGATCCACCGGCCCGCATCTTCATTTTGAAATTATTAAAAACGGCCAGCATAAGAACCCCTATTATTACATTAAAAAGAATTTTGCCGCGCGTTAATTTTTACATGAGTTATGCGAAAAATTGCTATTTGATTCACCAGTCCCCGTTTGGAGTCCCCGCGCTCTCATTCAGGGAATTATGTATCCTCTTTTTCAAGCCCCCCTCATGCAAAAAAAAGTAATTGACTCACGACACTTAATACAGAAGATATTTTAATTCAAACCCCATTAATGCAGATATGGAGCAGATGTATGCTGGAAAATACTAATTTTTTATGTGAAATCGGAACACAGGAAATCCCTGCCGGATATATCCCCCCGGCAATTGAATCCATAAAAAAAATTGTCAAAAGCGCCCTTGAAGACAATCGCGTCGATCATGAAGCTATTGACGTTTTTGCGACCCCCCGACGAATCGCTATAATGATATCCCGTCTGGCTGAATCACAGCGCTCTGATACCGTCGAGATCAAGGGTCCCGCGGTAAAAGCCGCATTTGACCCACAGGGAAACCCGACCAAGGCCATGGACGGCTTTCTGAAGGGCCAGAGTGCGGTATTAAAAGACGTAGTGAAAAAAAGCACTGACAAAGGGGAATACGTCTATCTGGTGAAAAAGCTCGCGTCGGGAAAGACCATTGATATAATTCCGGATATCGTCAGGAAAGTTGTTGAAGAGACCCCCTTCCCGAAGAGAATGAGGTGGAGCGATAAAAAAATTACCTTCCCCCGTCCGATCGATTATTTTCTTTTGATGTTCAACGATGCTGTTGTCCCCTTTGAAATTGACGGGGTCAGGGCATCAAACAAAACCCGCGGACATTATATCCAGCATAACAAAATGACCGAAATAAAAAAAATCGCCTCATATGAGGATCTCCTTGACCGGAATGGGGTCATTGTCGACCAGGCCAGACGGAAAGGGCTTATAAGGTCAGAGCTTACTATGGCTGCCGAAAAAATCGGGGGACGCCTGATGGAAGACGAGGGGCTCCTCGATACGGTCACGTTTCTTGTCGAGCAGCCGTACGTGGTGGCATGCGATTTCAATAAGGATTTTCTCATGATTCCGGACATCGTTCTCATCGCAGAGATGAAGGAACACCAGAAATATTTTGCTGTCAACGACGCAAAGGGGAAGCTCATGAATAGTTTCCTAGTCGTATCAAACAATCCGGGGACCGATCATGTCAAGGCCGGGAACGCGCGCGTCGTCACTGCCAGGTTTAATGACGCCCGGTTTTTTTACAATGAAGACCGGAAGGTCCGCCTTGCAGACAGGATCGATGACCTGAAAAAAGTTCTGTTTCACAAGGAGCTCGGTTCGATATACCAGAAAGTTGAGCGCATGCATGCTGTCGCGGCTTATATCGCCGATGCCCTGAAATTCGACAAGGCCCTCAGGGAGAAAATCATTCGCGCAGTGGCGCTCTGCAAAACCGACCTGGAAACCGCGATGGTGTTCGAATTCGGCTCGCTCCAGGGATCCATAGGACGTCTGTACGCGTTACATGACGGAGAGGACCCGGAGGTGGCAGACGCGATCGAGCAGCATTACCGGCCTAAATTCAGCGGTGATGCACTCCCGGCTGGGCGGGTGGCGATGGTCGTTTCCCTTGCAGAAAAAATTGACAACATCTTCGGGTCTTATTCAGTGGGGAATATTCCCAGGGGTTCAGCTGACCCGTACGCTCTTCGCCGGCAGGCAAATGCGATTGTTGAAATTACCATTCAGAATGATATCAAACTTGATCTGAAAGACCTGCTCGAACATGTCGCCGGTCATTACCGCGACGGTGCAAGCCTTGTCCCAAAGATAATCGAGTTTGTGTCGGCCAGGGCCAAAACCATCATGATGGACCGCGGGATTGTGTATGATGAGATCGACGCCTGCCTCACGGTCGGATCAGCCGATTACCTCGAACTCTACCGCAGGGCATCGAGCATCCATGAGTTCAGAAAGAACGAGAAATTTTCGGAGATGCTCCTCGGCTTCAAAAGGATGAACAATATCGTCACCGCGTTCCTCCGGGAAAACAAGGACCATGCACTGGCGTACGATCCGAAACTGGCGATGGAATCTGCAGAGAAAGAGCTGTATGCCTTCTTCGATGAGCGGAAGAAGGAGATCGCGGGATTTATCGCCGGGAGCAGGTACATTGAGCTCTTCGAATTGCTCATTAAAGGGAAGGGGGTCATCGACGCGTTTTTCGAAAAGGTGCTTGTCATGGATAAAAACACGGCCCTTCGCGACAACAGGCTGTATAAACTGAAACAGATATTGGAAAATTTCAAGGCCCTCATGGATTTCTCGAAGATATCGGATAAGGAATGAAGCTGGTTTGATATATGTTCAATGATGGTGAAAAACCGCGCAAAATACTCGGCATTTTTTATTTTTTCCGATCGTATCTGCATTATCATTTTATTTTCAAGAAAAAGTTTGTTCATATCGGCGGCCTTCCGCGCATATGGGGGATCTGGAACATTGCGGTATATGGGCCGAACATCAGCATAGGTAAAAATGTCGTGATAGTTTCCGCGCGAAGGGGGGATACGGCCATTACGACCGTGCGGCTGAAAGGGCGGGAAGGGCGCATAACAATCGGCGACAATGTTCTTGTTATGAACGGGGTGCGCATTTCGAGCGCCTCGGCGGTGGAGATAGGCGATGACTGCATGCTCGCAAATTTCTGCTATCTGACCGATGCCGACTGGCACGATATCTACGACAGGACCAGTTCGCCGGGGAGGACCGCCCCTATTGTGCTCGAGCGGGGTGTCTGGATCGGCGACTCGGCTATCGTGTGCAAGGGGGTCCGCATTGGAGAAAATTCAATCATCGGTGCAGGATCTGTTGTGCGGGAGGATGTGCCTGCAAACGTCGTCGTTATCGGCAACCCGGCGCGTATCGTCAAACGCCTTGACCCTGCGAAGATCATAACCATGGGGTCGTTGTATAAACAGGAAGAGCTGAACACTGCCGAGGCGATTTCTGCTTCCGTTAATACTGCGTCACCCTAGTTTTGTGAACGTATGAATCTGAATGCAAAATTATATGTCATTCCCGCGCAGGCGGGAATCCTTAAGTCGCAGCTGCGAGAAAAGATTTCTTTCTGCTCGGGGATGACATCTGAAATACCGGAACACAGACAAATAAATTTAATGATCTACATTCATGCGCTCACTATGCCAGGAGAACATTCATGAAAATATGTCTGCTGTGTTATCGCGCCAACCCCTATTCCGGCGGGCAGGGGATCTATTTAAAATATATTGCCGAGGAGATGGTCCGCCAAGGGCATGAAGTGCACGCCATTGTGGGCCCGCCTTATCCATTTCCGATGAAAGGTGTGGTTGTTCATAAAATTGAGAATAACCAGTATTATGTGAAAAAAGGACTTTCGGTGATAAACCCACAGTCCCCATTCGAAATTTTCAAGCCGATCGATTTTTACGAATTCCTGCACAGCCGGGCCGGGGCGTTCCCTGAAATAAGCTCGTTCGGCTATCGCGCGTATCTTCTCCTCAGAAAACTTCAGGCGCAGTATGATTTTGACATCATTCACGACAACCAGTCTATCGGTTACGGCCTCCTGCTGATGAAAAGCTTTGGGGTCCCGGTGACTGCCACGATCCATCATCCCCTTTCCATCGACCTCGAAAATTATCTTGAGCGCGCCCCGAATTTCACCCGGAAAATCAGGACCGTCATGTTTTATCCCGTGGTTATGCAGAGGATCGTTTCAAAACTACTCGATCATATCATTACGGTTTCAGAGGATTCAAAGCTGACCAATAACCGTCATTTCGGCATCCCTCTGGAAAAACAGACTGTTGTTTTGAACGGCATCGATACCGATGTTTTCCACATTGACCACGGGGTGAGAAAAGTCAGGGGGAAGATACTCTTTGTCGGTAACGTTGAGGACGGAAAAAAAGGTTTTCAATATCTGCTGAGGGCCATGGCCCTCGTCAAGAGCAGGGTGAAGCTCGTGGTCATCGACGGCGGTTCGCCCCACCGCATTATGACCAACATGCTCATGGACCGCCTCAAACTACATGACAGGGTCGTATTCGTCGGGAAGACGAGCATCGAAGAACTCGTAAGGCATTATAACGAATCAGAGATTGCTGTTGTACCGTCCGTGCATGAGGGTTTCGGTTTTCCCGCGGGGGAAGCGATGGCCTGCGGTGTCCCGATTATATCGAGCGACGGGGGAGCATTGCCGGAGGTCGTGGGGGACGCGGGGATCATTGTCCCATCGAGGGACGAGGCTGTCATCGCCCATGCAATTGACGTACTTGCCGACGACCCGGGACTTCGTCATCGCATTGGTCGTGCTGGGCTTGCGCGGGTTAAAAAATTGTTCCGTTGGGATACCGCAGTCAGCCAGATGATCGGGGTATTCGAGCGTTGCATAAAAGAAAAAACGGGGACCGTTTAACAGGACCGGATTACACCGAAGTTGATGTTCCTTTCCACATCCCCCTTCCGGTGTGAAAAAAATTCATCATTATGAGTATAATTACATCGGCGCGCATTGAATATGTTTTCCCGCGGGATGCATGTTTCAACCAGTGACCTCTCAATGTTTCCCCAGAGATCAAGGATACACTTTCCATTTTTTTCGATGATGTCCTGAGGGAAAAAATCCGCAACATCGCCGCTCACTTCGTAAACCTCCGGCCCGATGGAGGGAAGGATAAAAACGCATATGTCTTCGTACCGTGAGCCGTATCCATCGCGCATCGCGGTGACCAGCTTTGACGATATGCGAAGACGGGTCCCCTTCCATCCTGAGTGTGCAGCGCCAAGGATTTTATTTCGCGCATCATAGGCGAATACTGGGACACAATCCGCTGTTCGTATAACAAGACAGAGTTCAGGCAGGTTCGTTATCATTCCGTCCGCGTTTCCGATGACTCTGACATCCCCCACTGGATATGAATTGAGTGTAATTATGGTATCTTCATGCACCTGATCAAGAAAAGCCATGTGCTGGAATGGCACAGCCGTTATTGAATGCAGAAGGGATTTTTCATCGGAGCGGATATCTTCTTTTTTTCCGGTATAGTCGATGGCATTACCGCTTCGGCCGATGACCCCGATAGATGTGCCTGAAAGAGGGGGGTGGATGAAATAGGAAAAGTTATTTTTTATCAGGGATGTCATGACCTGTCGACTCCAATATGTTTGCTCATATGGCATCCGAAGAGGCCGTCAATTAAAGGATGATATCATATCGCTTCCTGC
>JBFZEZ010000471.1:0-4578 GCA_041306585.1 Spirochaetota bacterium
ATCTCTGCGAGGTTGCCGCTGTCTACAGTCGAAATGTAGAGGGCAGGCAGGGGCTTGAGGGTGCGTGTGTCGTACCAGTTATAAAAGTGCCCGCGATATCGTTCAAGGTTTCCCATCGTAGTGAGGGTATGTGATGTTCGTTCGATAAGCTCCCCCGGTGAAATATATCCGAAGTCGTGGGCCGACAGGTTCGCAAGGAGCGCAAGTCCCATGTTAGTCGGTGACGTGCGATGCGCAATGACAGGGGATGGATGCTCCTGAAAGTTGTCCGGCGGGAGCCAGTGGTCTTCAGGGCCGACAAATGTCTCGAAGAATGACCAGGTCCTTCGTGAACATTTTCTGAGAAAGATTAATTGGTCCGCGGAGATCCGCGCCTGACGGCGGGGGATCGGGCGGCTTATCCACCAGGCAATGAAGGGTGATACGGTCCATAACAGCAGTACGGGGAGTGCAGCGGCTATGGCTGCCGGGTTACATAATACAAGATAGTACAGTGCGGCAATTGCAATGACCGGGGCCGCCCACATCGACATGAAGGATGCAGAGAGGGCGGTGCTTGCCCGGGCATTCGTGCTGTTTGACGGGTTCCATTCAAGGAGCCGTCTTCGCGTAACGATCATGCGCCATGCCGTTCGTGCGACACCACCAAGGCTGAAATAAGCCTCATAGGGGAGACACACGAGGGCAAATGCCCCCTGGGCAAAACGCATTGCCCCTGACCGCATTGCGGCCGCGAAGTGCTGTCCGGGCAATACATCCCCCGATTTTCGGAAAAGATCGAGCAGTGATATGAGGAGGGCCGGAACCATGATGATCCCGATCACTGTCAGTGTCCACAGCCAGGCAGGGGTGAGCCGGGCCCATCCCAGCAGTGCAAGCAGGGTAAGGGCCGGCGGTATGATGCTGCGGCGGAGATTGTCGAAAATTTTCCATCGTGAGAGGGCAGATAAATGATTTTTGACTATTTTTCTTTCGCCCCCCGGTACAAAAGGGAACACCCACGGCAGTATCTGCCAGTCACCCCGGATCCAGCGGAGGCGGCGGCTGACGTCGGCACTATAGCTTGATGGATATTCCTCATAGAGCTGAACGTCGCTCAGGAGTCCCGATCGCGCATAACAGCCCTCAATAAGATCGTGGCTTAAAATCAGGTTTTCTGGGAGGCGTCCCCTCTGCGCCAGGTCGAAGGCGTCTATGTCATAAATCCCCTTGCCGATAAACGATCCCTCTCCGAAAAGGTCCTGGTACACATCGGACACGACGCGGGTATAGGGATCAATCCCCGGTTCGCTTCCGCAGAGGCGCGCGTAACGCGAGCGGCCCGTGCCGGGGAGGATTGCCGCCACGCGCGGCTGGAGGATGCCGTAACCGTCGACAATGCGCCCCAGTGACCGGTCGAAAATGGCCCGGTTCAGCGGGTGCGCCATGGCCCCGACGAACTGCCGCGCAGAATCACGGGGGAGCAGGGTGTCTGTATCCAGGGTGATGATATATGCAACGTTTGATAGGACATCGGTGTCACCGGCGATGAGCGAGAACCGGTCTTTCGGACCACCGCGGAGAAAAGAATTCAAGTCTGCGAGTTTTCCCCGTTTACGTTCGTACCCCATCCACAGCCGTTCCCGCGGGTTCCATAGGCGCGGGCGGTGGAAAAGGAAAAACGCGTCATTTTTCTCTCTTCGGTATTTATTATTGAGCCCTTCAATTTTTTCACGAGTAAGGGCAAGAAGGCGTTCATCCTCCGGGAGTGTTTCCGTGTCAGCGTCACGAAAATCGGTGAGCAGGGCAAAGTGAAGATTGCCATCCTGGTTCGCCAGGAACCGGACCTCAAGGTCCTCGACAAGGGTTCCGATCACGGGCTCTCTTGTTATCATGGTCGGCACAACGACGAGTGTGCGCAATTCCGGCGGGATCCCTTCGGTGAAATCCATCCGCGGCAGCAGGTCGGGCTTGGAAAATAACGTGGCCAGCCAGTTCGTAAGCGAGACCGTCAGGTGGCTTATGCATATAACAAGAAGAATACCGATTGCCGTGAACAGCCGGCCCCGTATCTCCTGTGCATAAGCCGATTCAAGCAATGCCCAGGTGAGCACAGCAGTCATTGAGATGATCGACCCGAGATAGATTGCGAGGGGGAAGGTGTCAAATAATTTTTGCATGATACGTGCCGGGGTGGGCCGCATGTGTGTCATTCGTTCGAGCCGGGGGAGCCCATGGCCGATAAGATAGAACCCCACATGGGCGGTCCGGTCGTTGTTTCCACTTTTTGAGGCCCCCTCGCGGGCAAGTCCGATCGCTGTACGCGCCACATCCAATTCGGAGAAACTGCTTTTCCGCGCAACTAATTCAACCGCGTGACGGTAACGGTCGCGGGTCGCAAAATCCATCCCGGAATATGATCCGTGCGGCTCATCGCGCAGCGCCTGGTCTACAAGGCTCATGGTCTCGACAAATTCGTGCCAGTCCATTGCCCCCAGGAAGCGGAGGCTTCCGATGCTATTGCTCATAGAGACCTGGTCTGCGGCCTGCTGCTGTATCTCCGACTGCACGAGCTGTTTGATCGTCTGGCCCGTTTCAGACAGCCTCTGTTCGATCCAGCTGAGCGGCAGCGCAAGGGCCGAGCTCTGACCCTGGAGGCGGCGTGAAAGCTCGGCGACAAATGCGCTGACCATCGGGGGATTTGAACGCGCCATATCCGCGATAACAAGGATCAGACTCTTCGGGTCCTTCTCGGCTGTTTCTGTCATAAGGTCGGCCCAATAACCGGCGAGGTCCTGTTCGATCATGTCAGCGGCGATCCGTGCCGCGACCCGGCGGAGGTTTTCGATCAGGGTCAGCCGGAGCATGATGGGGATGGCCCACAATTCGCCGAGCTTTAACGGCGCTACGGCCTGGTAGGCAGCAATGAAACTGCTGAGGTTTTCCGGGTCTACGCGTCCATCTCCATGAGCTATCGTTTCCATCGCGATATCATATACCCGGGGGAGGCCGGCGGACGGTCCATTTTGAAGGCGGGGGAGCTCGCGGCTGTATCCCTTGGGGAGGTGTTTTTTCCCGGTTTGAATGTGTTCTTCGATGAGGTAAAAATTGTCGAGCAGCCATTCGCCTGCGGGCGTAATCCTGCGGTTGTTCTTGACCGCTTCACTCAGGAGGGAGCGAACTTCAAGCAGTACCTCTTCATTTTCAGCAAGCCTTTTTAAAAGCTTTTGGTCGGGACCGCGCCCGTGATGAATGGTGTGTGAGCCCGCAAGTATTCTGCCGTGCTGTTTCATTTGGTCCGAGCTGAACAGGGCTGAACGAATAGGTGGTTCTTCAGCGGCATATTTTTGCGTCAGCCCTTTTCCGCGAAGATGCGGCCTCTGGCTGAAAAAGGGCCCGCGAATCATAAGAAGATTTTCAATCTTTGATGGGATCAACACTTATTTCTCCTATTCTCGCCGGTCCGGCGGTATACATCAGAATAGCAATAACTCTGCAATTGACTTATAGGAAAGATGCGTTGATTGAAACTGTCCGCACAGTGCAATAAACAGTTTCGCGGTTACGTTTGTAGCATGATTAAGATATATATATGAATTAATTACAAGCTTTTTTTGAGGTGAGGACTCTTTGCACGCGCACCTTACGCATCAAATTCCAGAATAACTCGAGTCCCATTTCCGCGTTCTATCTGTATCGTGCCGTTGAGCTGTTTCGTCAGTAAGCTGACAAGCTTGAGGCCGAACCCCGGGGCGTTTTCAAAGTTTATAGATTCTGGCATGCAATGGCCGTTATCCGCAATTGTAAGTGTAATACGGCCCCCCTTCAATACTGTTGTTATGGTAATCAATCCATCATTGATTTCTCTAAACGCGTACTTCATGGTATTGGTGAGGAGTTCGTTGACAATTATCCCCAAAGGTTGAATTTTATTTGCACTAAGGGTGAAATTTTCGATCTTTTTTTCGACTTTTACCGATGTGTAGTTGGGAAAGTTGCATAGAATTTCATCAGTCAGGGAGTGCAGATAATCAACGGATGATATGCTGGAGTGATTTTTTGAATGGTATAATTTATCGTATAATATCGTCATGCTGTGAATGCGTTGCGCGGTATTTTTGAGGGCATCGGCTGCTTCCGATCCTTTCATCTCCCGTGCCTGTATCTGCAGAAGACTGATAATTGTACTCAGGTTATTTTTGATGCGATGATGCACCTCCTTGAGTATGAGCTCTTTTTCCTCAAGGAGGATGTTGATTTTATCTTCAGCATGTTTTCGTTCGGTAATGTCGTTCAGCAGCGCCACGGTGTAGAGTATTGACTTGTCAGCTTTTCGGACGCACCCCACCCCCAGGGACGTCCATACGACACTTCCATCTTTACGGATGAAGCGCTTATCGAGGGAATAGTTTTCAATCGCACCTGATACGATACTTTCAAATTTTTTTTCGTCAGCTGCAAGGTCATCGGGATGGGTCAATTCAGACCAGGTCAGCCGCAGTAATTCATCTTTTGAATAGCCGAGAATGTCGCATGTCCGATCGTTGACATCGATCCATCCCTTTTTTGGTGATGAGATTGCAAATCCTATGAGCGGCA
>JBFZEZ010000472.1:0-9098 GCA_041306585.1 Spirochaetota bacterium
TCCTGAGATGTCTGTTTTAAAAGGGAATGCAATGGTTGTCGGGTCAATCGGGAATACAGAAGGTGGTTATCTCGACATTGTCATCAACAACTGGAAAAATATATCCGGTATCAGCCTTAAAAGGATCGGTGAAATTGCAATCACCGGGGTAACCTTATCAATACTCCTCTCAATCGATACTTTGAAAACATGCGTCGTCATGGATGCCCTTACCCGATCCAGACACAATTCAAACAAGGAATTGATTTCACAGGGGATAGCCAATATGATTTCGGGTATTGCCGGGGGAATTCCCGGGGCCGGCACTATGGGGTCTACACTGATCAATATTACGAGCGGGGCCCGGAGCTCCATGTCTGGCCTGTGGGTCGGCATTTTTTCTTTACTGGCTTTTCTCGTGATGGGACCGCTGATAGCCTGGGTCCCCCTTGCAGCCCTTGCCGGGATATTGATTGTCGTCGGAATGAGGATGATCGATCTGCAGAGCTTTTTGCTTCTCAGACACAGATCCACAGTGTTCGATTTTGTTGTATATGTCATAGTCATACTCACCGCACTATGTATAAATCTCATTGCCGCTGCCGGGGCCGGTATATTTTTATCAATCATGATATTTGTACGCGACCAGGTGCGGCAATCGGTTGTCAGAAGAAAGGTGTTCGGAAATCAGATTTTTTCGAGAAAGCGGCGGCTTTCGGATGAGCGCGAACTGCTCGAAAAAAACGGCGGCAACACACTTGCCATTGAACTTCAAGGGCCGTTGTTCTTCGGTACCGCAGATCAGTTGTTGAACGAATTGGAACCGCATTTGTCTTCTATTAAATACCTGATCCTTGATATGCGCAGGGTCCATTCGGTAGACTATACGGCAGTGCACAGGCTCGATCAGATTGAACATACCCTAAGCGAGAAAAATGGAGCTATGGTATTTACCTCGGTCCCCCTGAATCTTCCCACCGGGCAGAATGTGCAAAAGTATCTTGAGAAATTGGGTCTTTCAAGGATCGGCAGGTCTATTCGATTTTTCAAGGACCTTGACGAGGGCCTGCTGTGGGCGGAAGAAAAAATTCTCGATGAAACAAGGGTTGGCGGAGCCGGGAAAGACCGACCCCTCTCATTGTCCGAGATACATATTTTTTCAGGTTTAGAGCCCTCACTTATCGATCTCCTGGCGACCTGCATAACTGAAAAAAAATATGAATCAGATGAGCGTATTTTTTCAAAGGGGGATACCGGGAAGGAGATTTTTTTCATACGTCAAGGGTCGATACATATCTATCTTCCCCTTGTCGGGGGGATGCATGAGCATCTCGCGACCTTCGGGATGGGAGATTTTTTCGGCGATATGTCATTCCTTGTTCAGGGTGAACGCTCCGCAGACGCAGTCGCCGAGGATGATGTGTATCTGTATATCCTGTCCAGGCCGGCATTCGACAGGCTCACCAGCGAGAACCCGCGTCTCGGTGAAATAGTCTTCGAACGCCTGGCATCAGAACTCGTTGTGAGGCTCAGGCAGAACGTTATCCTGTTGAAAACACTGGTAGAATGCTGATAAGGTCAGATTTTTAACTAATTATCAAAATATCTTGACGTTATGAACCGCTCCGCATATTTTCCCTTTTTATATGAAACGGATTATTGCATATATTGAAAAATCATTTGACTCTGCCGCCCCGGCATTGGCCCTCTTTGTCGCATCAACCGTAGTTCTTTTTTGCATCTACAGGGTAAATATTTTTTTATTGATAAAGGACGTGTATCCCGAACTCGACAATCTCAGTTTTGCTGATTACATAGGTCTTGGGCTTCACTATGATGCAGGCATCGCACTTATCATGATTACCGTAGTCATCCTGGTGCTCCTTCTCCCCCGATTATCGCGTGCTGCTACTTTTATGATAACCGGTTTTTTTCTGATCATTCAATCCGCCTTCATTTTTCTTGCGGTAGATTTTTTTAAAACGTATGAAACAACGTTCCAGATGAATTTTTTTGGAGAAGAAAACGCGACCGATCTCCACGGGTTTTTTATTTCTTTACATGCGGAGATGTCGGCCTGGTTCTTCGTAAAATTTGCAATTGCTACGGGTATAATTCTGTTGTGTTCAATTGCAGTATACAGATACATTGAAAGCGCATCTGTTTCGGGGCGGGGACGGTATTATGACCGGGGGTTGCATTTCGGTGCAATAGGAAAACTCTCGATATTGCTGACGCTCCTGTTTATTGGGATTGCATACGCCGCTTCGGCATCCCCGGGTGAGCATGGTAACGTAATGGCACGCTTTACAGATATGCCTCAGAAGAAAGTATCGGCTATGCTCCATGAAATATCAATGAATCCGCTGTTCAACCTTTTTGTAGCCGGCATCAGCGACCCGCTTTCCGACGGTGCGGGGAACACAGCCGGGGGCGACGGTTTCAAGTTCCAGTTCAACACAGACTCACTCGAATCTGACAGAATGCACCGACGCTTAACCGCTATCCCGCAGGGGGGAAAATATAACATAATTATTTATTTTTTTGAATCGACCTCATCACCATATGTTGACCTCTCTGTCAACGGTATGGACGTGACGCCGAACTGGAAAAGGCTTTCGCGCAACGCGCTTGTCATGAAAAATCATTACGCACATTACCCGCTTTCAGCGAATGCCATGCTGTCGATTTTCGCGTCCGCATATGATCTTAATTCGAAAAAACTCGTGATCCAGAATTATTCGCGTATCAAACTGAAAACAATATCAGAAATATTAAAAGAAAATGGATACCGCACATTCCTTACCCACACAGGGATGCTCGAATATGCCGGGCAGAAACGCTTCCTTCAGGGACGCAAGTTCGACCGCATTGAGGACCTGCGCGTTCTGAAGACCCCTCCCTATACCGGCTACGTCGGATGGGGGCTCGATGACCGTGCGCTCATCAAGCCGACCCTTCGCTTTATTGCTGAAGACCCCGGAAAGCCCTTTTTTATCTCTATTTTTCCTGTGAGCCCGCATCATCCATATCCGGTCCCCGAGAAACGGTTTGAGATCGCCGGCGAGAAAGGAACTGACACAAGCCCCCGGCAGGAGATGTGGATGGATTATCTCAATTCACTCCACTATTCCGATGCGGTGGCGGGTGAACTTATCGATGCCCTCGAAAGGGAAGGATACATGGAGAATACCCTTTTCTTTCTCGTTGCCGATCACGGAGAGGCCTTCTATCAGCACCGGAAGAATTACAATCATCCATTTTTTATTTATGAGGAAAATGTACACGTCCCTTTCATTATTTACAATAAGAAGCTGTTTCCTGAACCTGAAATTTTCAGCGGCGTAACGCGGCACATCGATATTCTGCCTACCATACTTGATATTCTCGGCATCAGCCGGCGGGAGGAATATGAGGGGGTCGGTATTCTTTCACCGCACCGTGAACAATTTGCCCTTCTTCATACCGCGTGGAAGGATGACCTGATGGGGATACGGGACGGCAGGTGGAAGTATATCGTAAGGACATCCGATTCGTACGAGGAGCTTTACGATATTGAAAAAGACCCGGCAGAAAAGACGAACATAGCCGACAAGCACCCCGAAGTTACCGCGCGCTACAGAAAGATAGTCTTTTTGTCGCGTTCGTATAAAGATGAATACTACCGGAGGATGCTTGCGGATTATCCCAAGGGGGGCGATGCAGCCGCAGCCGGTGAGCTGAACCGTTGACCTCCCCCTTCTTTTATACTCTCATTTGACCGCTATCTGACGTTCGCGATTTTTTTTATGAAATCAGCTATTTCCTTTTCAGCAAGGTCATTGTCCGATATTTCATATTTTGATAAAAGAACATGCCGTCCGTTTGCTATTGCTACACTGCGGTTGAGCTGATTCTGCGTGGCGCCAGTGCCGAACAATGAAAAGTTCTTGAGCATTGCAACAACCGATGCAACCTGGTCCTGGTTTTTTTTATTTTTGTAGTAATATAAAAGCAGAACAGGGGCCTTTACTTTTTTTACAAATTTTTCATCACCTGAAAATTTTCCAATATCAATAACCTGCTTGAGGGAGGCTACATATGTTTTTTGATACCAGTATTTTGTCCTGTTGTCTTCTTCCGGGGGTACCGGGTTGGGATTGCTTCTATATTTCATCAATGATTTCGTGAGCCAATGCATCGGGGTGTAGTATTGTATTTTACCGAGAAGAGCAGTAAAACTATAGAATGGGGATGCAAGTACGAGCCCGCTGATTTTATCTGGATACGTGGCTGCAAGGTATGTAGAAATCCCCCCTCCCATGCTGCACCCGACGACTATGACTTTTTCCCCGAGTTTTTCCATCATGAATAATGTATCGGTGGCAGTGTCAAGGTGGTCTTTCATTGTAGCTGCTAATTGATCGTCTATGTTAGTCCCATGGCCTGGCAGCCGCAGGTAATAGGTGTTGGCCTTGAATTGATCAGCTATTTTATCAATTACATATTCTCCCTCGGCACGGCTGGCATTGTATCCGTGAATATAGAGGATGGCTATGGGTGTTTTTCCATTTGAATACCGTATAAGTTTTTCTTCATTTTTAGGCAGAGCATTCTTTTTTTTACTTATCGCAAGTTTTTCTGCGTAAAACTCATCAAATGTTGCCGGCAGCGGGTGAGGTTTGTAAGTATATTTTGGTTTAGGTTCGAACGCGTAGTAAAAAAGTACAAAAGCTATTATGCCAAGAATTGAGAAAGCAATACGTTTTAAGTAGGTCATACAGTACACTCCATGTGAAGAATTGTTATGATCTTCATCTGATAATTTTATTCATAGTTGGGACATAAAAAAGGAACAGGGAATATTTCAAGTCAAATATTAATATGGGTCATAAATTTTGATAACGACGTTTGTTGTCGTTACGGCCACAAACGTCGTTACGATTTAATTGCTTCAAATACCCAATGTGATATTATTTTTGTCATATCCCCCATCAGGCTTCGTTCTATGATACCGTATTGAAATGTGGTGAACCCTTTAAAAGCCTTCTCGAGCTCTTTATCACTAAAGAAAGACGCAACTGAACCTTCAATATCGTCCAGATCAGTGATCCATACATCGTCGCCAAGGTGCATTCCCCTTTTAAGGTGCGTGTCGCGTGATGATCTGAGTGTCCCAAAAAGTACGCCATCGGGTTTAAGAACGCGATAGAGTTCTGCAAGCATAACAGGGAGTTCCTTTTTATGATTATAGTGGAGGGAGCCCCAGGCGATCGCGATATCGATGCATGAATCGCACAAAGGGATTGATCTGTTGTCGCATGCGATGAATGATGCGCGGTAGTGTTCCCTGCAGAGGGCAAGTGCTTCGAGGCTTATATCCGCCCCTATGACCGATTCCAGACCCATGTCATTGAGCAGGGCAATATGGCGCCCGCTTCCGCAGCCCAGGTCAAGGAGAGTAACCTTCGATGGGTCATTAATTTTTTTTAAACGTCTGGCCAGCATGCGAACAAGGTTCTCGTCAGGGTATGAGAGGATTGATCTGTCTCTGGTGTAGTGGATGTTCCAGGATGCTTGTGTCATTAGTGTGCCGTCATTTTATGCGTAAATTGAAGCTTTCCACTGCAGCTTCCGCTGCTTTGACTGCTTCCTCGGTAGTTTTTGCCTGCGTGACAACAACGCCGATCCTGTCGTGATTGGTGGTAGCCTCTTTCACCTTGAAGCCGATTTCCTTGAATATTCTGAAATAGATGATCCCTTTTATGCTTGAAGGACCGTCAGGATTACACGAGACAAGGGTCCCGTTTTTTCCCGTTATATACTTTACTACAACGGCATTCTTGTTGTTTTTTTTCCTCGTCGGCTGGGTGAACCCGGTATTCGTCATTGCTTTTATTGTTTCGCGGATGAAGTTATAATTTGTACTTGCAGGGATAAGGATATCCGGGATGAATTCTCCACCGAATTCAGGTACAGCTTCAATTACCCATAAATCCTTATTTTTATCGACAATGAGTTCCATGATAAGGGGGGATGTGGTTATTTCAAACGCTTGTGCTATAGACTGTCCGATTTTCTCAATATTCTCTGCAAGGTCATCATGTTTCGAGGGGGTTATATGCGTGATATCAACGAAATGTGGCGGGGGTGTTGTCTCCTTGTCAGTGATTTCGATCAGGTAATATTTTCTTTCGTGGATGATGCCGATTGCTATGATTTCATCACCCTCTATGAATTTTTCAAGGATTAATTCACCCATTCCGGTCATGTTTTCATCATAAACTTTTTTTAGGGATTCGGTGTTCGTGAGTAGTTTTACATCGACTTTGGCATGCCCGACCTTGGGTTTTATTATCATGGGAAAACTGTTGGGCGATAGCGATTCAATATTTCTATGGTCATGTATTGCCATTAATTTCGGTGTTGCAATGCCGTGTTCCTTAAATACAGACTTCATCTTCTTTTTGTTTATGAAATCGTCAGTGCGGTCAAATGGCATGAATGGTATGTTGAATTTGTTCGTGAGATAGCTTGTTGACTTGATCGCTATGCCGTACGATTTTGTCATGACACCAACGATGGCCCCGTCAATCAGGAGTTCGAGGAGCTTGGTATATATATCTTTGAAATTTTCAATAGATTCCTGGATCTTGAGATCGCATTGGACAAAACCCGACGCCTGGACATTGCCATCCACCCCGATAACGTTAAATCCCATCTTTTTCGCTTCCTGAATCAGCGGAAACTGATTGATACCGGCGCCTATCGAAACGAAAAATTTAATCGGATTTTTTTCTTTTTTAGCCCGTTCCAATTTTTTTTTAAACATATAATTATAAGAATATTAAGTATTACTTTTTTTCAGTAAAGAATAATTATGTATATACCTAATGAAAATAAGCAATTATTTTATTATTATATCGATATAATTATTGCTGTTGTTTAATTAATAACGTAACGGACTAAGGCGATTTAAAAAAATATTGATTCATTAAAAAATATTTTAGAAAAAGCCCCCCTCCGGGGGGTCTTCATAGCTGAGATGTTGGTAATGAGTAGCGGGGGCTGGCGAATACTGCTATGGATAGTACCCCTTGAGAATGACCTCTTATGAATATTTCCGTTCATGTAACTTTTCATGGTTCCTATATCTTATATTAATGGAGATGTTTCTTGTTATATATACATTGCACTCTATTGGGAGGTCCATTTGATGGGTTATATATCAAATTAGATATAAATACATTAATTTTATATGCAGATTCTAATAATTTTTTAAATAATTGTTTACAATTCTCGAATATTTTAATATATTTTAAAATGAACGAATCAATTGGGGCAAATAATGCAGTGTGAACGATGTCAAAAGAATGAGGCCACAATACATCTTACAGAGATCATTAAAGATATGAAATCTGAAATACATCTGTGCGAGGCTTGCGCACGTAATGTCGGTCTTAATTCAAAGCTTTCAAATTTTTCCCTTACGGTACCGGAAATGCTTTCTTTTCTTGATGTTTCCGAGGTGGAAGATCTTAAAGACTCCACCAAATGCCATATGTGCGGGCAGACTTTCATGGATTATAACCGGGAAGGCAAACTCGGATGCCCGGAATGTTATGCTGACATGAAAGACTCACTCAACAATGTAATTATCAGTTATCATGGCGACAATAAGCATGTTGGGAAATCACCCTGTAATTTTTCAAATACCCAGATCGAAATGATAGAAAAAATCGAGGTTGAGAACGAGTGCTCACTTGATGAACTTCAAATTGAACTGGAAAAAGCAGTATTTGACGAGCGCTATGAGGATGCAGCCTTCCTTCGTGATAAAATACGGAATTTTGACACTCGGTGAGATTATTTTTCGAGGTTAGATTTTGCTGGAAAATGTTTTAAAAAAACCAGGTTTTTGGTCGGGATCAGGTCCCTATAACGATGTTGTTCTTTCGAGCAGGATCCGGTTGGCCAGAAACATCAAGTCACTTCCTTTTTCCAACCGTATGAGTGACGGAGAAGTTCTTATTATCAAAAACATAATTGATAAATTTTCGTCTTCATCCATCTATGCTGGGAAGATCATTCCTGTTAATCTGAAAGACATCGACAGTAATGAAAAAAGGATTCTGCGTGAACGGAACCTGATTACGTACGAAATGGAAATCGCGCCTTCAAGCTTCGTCCTGATCGACAGTGAGGACGATTTTACAATTCTCGTCAATGATGAAGACCATTTGCGTATTCAGGTCATCAAGCCCGGATTGCAGCTTCTTGATTCATACCGCCTCGCCAACGATGTGGATGACGAATTGAACCGTTTTGTTCCGTATGCATTTTCGGATGAATACGGGTATCTTTCCGCGTGCCCATCGAACCTGGGTACCGGCCTCAGGGCATCCGTGATGGTGCATCTGCCGGTGCTCACCATAAAGCAGAAGATGCATGAGATTGTCCCGCGCGCCAGGAAAACCGGCGTCGAGATCAGAGGGACAATTGGAGAGAACAACAGGACCCTGGGGAGCATATATCAGATATCAAACAGGACCTCCCTCGGGATGTCCGTAATCGATATTATAGAGAAACTCGATCACGAGATTACTGCTATACTCGACCAGGAAGACCGCGAGAGGGATGAGTTTTTCTCGGCATCCAGGCCTGAGCTTGAGGATAAAATCTGGAGGTCGTTCGGGATACTCAAGTTTTCGCGGAAGATGAGTTATGTCGAGTCCATGGAACACCTGTCGAACCTTCGCCTGGGGGTGATTTTTGCAGTTATAAAAAAACTCGATATTCATAATATTAACAGTCTGATGGTAAACATTCAGTGGTCGCACCTGCAGCGGCATTACGAAAAGATATTTCGCAGTACGATGGAAGGCGATCAGGCGCGGGCTGAATATTTACGTGCTAACCTTGATTGAGAGGGTCGGGCGCGGGCAGGATTAATTACAGTAAAAATAAAGATTGAATCACATTAAAAACAAGAGGCACTATGTTCGAATTCACAAAGCGGGCGCGTAACGTACTTGAAATTCTTGCACAGACCGAGGCCAAACGTCTCAATTCAGATTCTATCGGCCCTGAGCATATCATGATATCGCTCCTCAAGGACAACGAGTCCGTTGCGGCAAAGA
>JBFZEZ010000473.1:0-3263 GCA_041306585.1 Spirochaetota bacterium
CGACGCCGGCATCAATATTTTTTTCTTTGCTAATCCCCCTGCCGTTATCGGCCACAATGAGAACGGCGCGTCTGCCGTCTTTTTTGAAGCTGATTGAGATGCGGTTAGCCCCGGAGTGTTTGAGTCCGTTTTTTATCGCCTCCTGCGCGATGTAATACAGCTGCGTCTTGGTCATCACGTCATTGATAATGATGTCTTTGTCTATATCGAAATCTTTTTTTACGTCGGTGAATTCCTCGAAGTCGAAACTGATGCGTTCAAAGACCCCGCGAAGGGAAAGATCATCGACGTTCATGGGGAAGATGCCCCGCGAAATTTTGCGTGTTTTGTGGATTGCCTCGTTGATCAGCTTCTCGATCGCTGCGGATTCGTTTATTTCTTCCAGGCCTATGGCTTTTTCATGCGGGATGAGTCGTTGCCATAACAGGTTCGCGCGTATGCCGATATTGAGTAAAAAATGGCCCAATCCGTCGTGAAGCTCCATACCCATGCTTATGCGCTCAAGGTTGCCTATCTCGACCACCTGTTTCTCGACATGCACGCGTTCGGTCAGGTCGACGGCGTTCAGCACCGTGCCCGCGCGCTCTCCGTCATTGTTGATGTACGGGTAGAGGGTGGTGAACAGATACCGCTGTCCAGCGCCGGGAAGTTCGTGCCATCCCTCGAAAAGCACCTGCTCTCCGCCAAGGGCGCGTTCCAGGAACCCGCGCACGTCTTCGACGCTTATCCCTTCGCCGTGCACCTCACTGAAGGCATGGCCGATGACCCCGTCCTCGGTCCGGCCGTAAGCGCGCACGTAGGCGTCGTTGACAGCGATAAAACGCCCGTCGGCGCCTATGCAGGCAACGTGATCGTTCGACGATGAAACCATATTTTTGTAAACATGCAGGGAACGGCTGAGGTCGCGTTCGGCGCGGTAGATGTCTTTCAGGGCGATGTGATTTTGAATGCGTACCAGGAGTTCCTGCCGGTTGAAGGGCTTGGCAAGAAAATCGTTAGCCCCGCACTTGAACCCCTCGACAAGATCGCGCACGCGGTTCAGTGCGGTCAGTATAATGACGGGAATATATTCTTTGCCGGCCTTCTCATGAATGCGTGCGCACACCTCGTAGCCGCTCATCCCCGGCATCATGAGGTCGAGGAGCACGATGTCGGGGAGGCCGTTGTCAAGTATCTTCAACGCATCCATGCCGCTCTCAGCAGTGACCACACGATACCCCAGGGGCGTGCACAGGTTTACGATAATCTGCAGGCTGGCAGGGTCGTCGTCAACGGCGAGCACCACCCGGTCTTTCCCGTGAACGGAAGGAGGAAATGAAACAGCGCCGGTGACGCCATCAGTGGAGGAAACGCGCGCGCCCTGTTCATCGTCGCTTGGAACAACCAGCTGGAGGATGCGGTCGAATAATTTTACCTCAGACACAGGGGGGAGGGTGATCCCGCCTGCCTGGGCATTCATGGGCAGGGTGATGGTGAAGGTGCTCCCCTTTCCCGTTTCGCTCGTGACGGCAATAGAGCCCCCGTGCATCTCGACCAGTTCCTTTGTAATGGCAAGTCCAAGCCCCGCGCCGCCGTGCGGGCGTGTTGCCGCAAGATCGGCCTGCGTAAACGGCGAGAATATCCGCTCCCGATCCCCCGGCATGATCCCGGGGCCGGTGTCGCTCACTGACACGCGCACAGACTGACCCTCGATGGCCGCGTGCACGAGTATTTTTCCCTGTTTCGTGAATTTGTATGCGTTTCCAATGATGTTGATGAGCGCCTGCTCCATGCGGTTGCGGTCAAGGAGCATGGGGGGCATGTCGGCAATGTCTGTTTCAACGGCAACCGGGGAGGCCGGGTTCGCGCTTTTCATAAGCGAGACCACCGCGTTTATGAGCCCGCCCAGGTCGACATTCTCCATGAACAGGTCGGCCCTGCGTCCTTTAATCCTGCTGAAGTCGAGAATGTCGTTCACCAGGCCCGAGAGGCGCGCCGCGTTCGCCGATACAAGGGTCAGGTTCTGCCTCTGCTGTTCGTTCACCGGGCCCAGGTCACCCTCAATAATCGACTCGGCTATCCCCTTGATGCCGTGCAGGGGCGTGCGCAGTTCGTGCGAGGTGGCAGCCATGAAGTCGTCCTTCATGGTGTCGAGCACCAGGAGGTCGCTGTGGGCTTTTTCGAGGTCGGTGTGGACGCGGGCGTAGCGGGTTGCGAGGGCCCAGGCGAAGATGATGGTCATGGTGAAAAAGCCTTCAACAAGTATAGCTTTAGAAGGGGAAAAATTTAAAAATACTAAAAAACTATAAAAGAACGCCAATAAAAGAACTACAACACCAAGCAATATCTGGCCGGCATAGGGACTCTTTCTTTTAATTCCCATAATCGAGATTGTTATGTAATAGATAAAAAGAAGAAGGTCGGTCAGCATAACCCAGTTGTACAGATGAAATTGAAACAGATAAATAGAATTTGCATACAACAATTCGGCAAAGACGAAAACGATTGCCGCAATGAAAAATATTTCGATAAGCCGTGTTATCCAGATTTTTGATATATTCAAAAAATGATGCAAAAAAGATATCATCATGAGAACGGTTGTAAGGGATGTTATATAGGTGCATACCACATATACGCTGTAATAATCCCAGATAAATAATACCAAGCCCTTGAAGCCTAAAATCCAGAAACCAAGACTCAGTGACAGGCCGGAGTAAAAAAGGTGAAATTTTTCATTTCTCCTTTTGAAAAAGAGCAAAAGGAAATAGAGACCCCAGAATGTAAGAATCGAGAACAGGGCCCCGTTCCACAAAATATACCACACCCATTCCTTCTGAATTTTATCATGGGGCCCGATTTTTATTATTTCCGCAAAGCCGCCGTTATTATCGAGCCAGCCGGTCCTGATGGCAATAGTATTGGCCCCTCTGTTTAATTTCCCTGTAAGAGCGATCACATCAGGTTTGCCGATATTGACTGGGTTTGACCCGTCTGCTTCGAAATGCCTGGTTTCATGTACAAGCTCACCATTAACATAGAATTGTGCGCCGCGAAAATGCATAGGTATAAACATTGAAAAATCATTAGATGCACATTTTATCTCAATGGTCATTCGGCACCATGAGGTCCCTTTGTATGCTTTAAACCCGGGGGCTGTTGCCCACGACATGTTTACAGGGTGCGTGATCCAATTTTTCAGATCGATATTTTTTTCTTTGAATGTTTGATTGTCTTCATTAATAAAGAGCCATTTATTTGAAAGCTCATATACGTCATTACAATTG
>JBFZEZ010000474.1:0-3069 GCA_041306585.1 Spirochaetota bacterium
GCCCATTGTATTGTTATTCTCAAAATCCCTGGCGTCAATTTTTACCTCATCAACAAAAATTTCAATACTCCCTTTCCTAATAGGGAGCAGGGATTTGTCGGTTGTCAGGGTCGCAGAAAAGTCCTTCACGATGCCGTCTCCATATCCGACAACAGCGTTATATGAAAGAAAGGCGCGCATTTCATTCATGGCTTTTTCTATATTATAGTTTCTCGTGTAGCTGCAGCGCACCAGTTCAAGCGGGGCAGGATTGTTAAAAGTAAGCTTCAGTTCGCCGCTTACATAATTGATGGTTCCGAATGCCGAATAAGACCCGCCTGTTGCCGTAACGTCAGCGGCATTAGATGAGCCATTTGACTCATTGACCGTGAATGTAATATCGCCGGCTGATAATCCAAGGGTGCCGGGAACAATGTTTTTGTGCAAATTCCCGGTGCAATCATTCCCATCCATTTTCAGCTTCACATTGGTTTCTGTTTTATCCTTCCCTTCTTGGAGGTCAGATAAAAAATCTTTTAATTTTTCAGATGGCTGGCCTGGTCCGCCCAGGTCATTGAAAATATCCGCACCTTTCTTCAAAAGATCTTTATAGAGGGTAACATCATAATCCGCAAGCTCCTGGTCAAATAGTTCAGGATTATTTGTCTGCGCATATGTCAGAAAATCAACAAGGGTATTCAAACCGGAGGTGACTACTTGAGAATCAAGGTCGATCATATCATAAAGCAGACTGGCAGTCCTGTTCACCGCCTCAGGTTCAGAGTCAAATTGTTTCTGCACTTTCTCCAGTGAATGTGATAGGGTCAGAGCCATAAGGGGGAGAGGCGGATCATCTTCGCGCAGCGGGTACATGAGGCTAGCCGCTGTCTTCATGAGATCAACAGTCTCCTGCGGATATTGCCGTACGACATCATCAAGTTTTCTGTTGAATTCTCCAGGATCTATATCAGTAAACAACGACTGGAGGCCGGGTGTATCATTGAACATTTCAAAAAGGCTGACATCGGAATCGGGTTCATTCTGCTGAAAAGTCCCGAGACTGCTGTCGCCGCAGCCGATCAGCGCGGCCACTATTCCTGTTGCTATAAGTAATGTTGTCAGTTTTTTCTTCATAGTTATGGTTTCCTTCCTCGTGATTATGGCTTAGTTATACTGATTGTCAGGCCTGTCCATATACAGCACAATATCATCCATAAGCAGCGCCGCCTGTTCCCAAAATGAATCATCACTCCTGTAATCCGCGAAATATTCCTTCTTGAAGAGGGTATTCACCTCATCGATCAGGGCAGCCTCGTCATAATCAGCAACACGCATCACGTCATAGAGATATTCCCCTAATCCGTCCTTTTTGAAAAGTATAAGGCCGATATCAACCATGACGTCATAATGTCCATTATTTTCGTACAAACCGGTGCCGTCAAACGTGCCGTAGAATTTTCTTATCAGGTTTTTCATGAAGGGTACATATTCATCACCAACATCATGAATACCGTTCTGATTTTTGTCGTCCCAGTAGAGAACAGCCGGTGTTGTGATATTCTTATAACTGCGGGTCACCGGGTTATACAATAGCTGGGCAAGATCATCCACGGTCCCCTTGAGATCTGCCGTGGTTACATCAGTAGCCGTCTTGAATAAATACCATCCCCCTATCAGGCTGTTGAGCTGATAGTTCGGGTTCTCGGGCACGAATGTATTCGCCATAATCTCGATTGCATTATTGAGAATATGCTTATGAGTATTCGGTGTTTCTGTTATCTCATATAACTCGTTGTATGTTTTCGCCCCGATTTTGTATTCATACGACAGAAGATTTTCTTCAGCATCCCCCCGAAGCTCAGCGATATATGAACGGAGCACCTTCGGCTGGCCTTCAATGTCGAACGAGCTGCTGTAGATTTCATCCCCTCCTTTGTATTTAATATAATCAAAGGAATCTTCAACATTAATCCCGGCATCAGAAGTAACCCCGGTAGTCGTCTCGGTCCTTCCATACAGAACATCAAGGGCCGTATCCGCGATTTTGAAGGTCCTTACGCTCGTAGCCTTGGCATTGGAAGCGCCCAGGATTTTGGCGGTAACTGGCTTGTCAAAATCGAATGTCCCCGGCTTCCCATTAAACACATTATGATTTGAAAGGATCGTTTTATTCAGTTCTGTAATCGCCCAGTCCATCCTTGGTGAGTAATTATGAATAGTGTATATATTCGGGCACCGCAGATCTTCATTGGAATTCCCGTCAATTACGTACCCGCCCCGGTACCAGGGGTCCTTATATTGCCTGCATGTCGGCACAAAGACCGGATCAAAATTTTCTTCCTTCTTGAATTCCGCATATGCGGTGACGCCCTTAAACAGCAGATCGATTTTAGTGGCATCGTTTTTCTTAGATGTAATATAATTCTTCAGATCGATGTATCGATAATACTTCCCAGAAGGTTCACCCTGAGCATTAAGGTCCTCATAGCCCCCCTCTTCGAGATACTCATCCTTCGTAATCTTTACGTATTTCCCATAGCCCATCACGATCTCATTATTATCAAAATATCTTTGAACTGAAGGATTAAGGTCAGTCACGTCGAGGAGCTTATAAAAACCATTGACCATCCCCTCTTTTAAATTGACCCCGAAAATCTTGACTAATTTTGAATTGAGATCATCGACTTTGTCCTGCAACTCAACAGTAGTCAGGGTATCGCCCCAGTCGTCAAATTTAAAGTCGTACAACTTCTTGAGGTCATTGAGATCATTGTCTTTAATATACTTCAATAGCTCATGATAGTCGACCGCGTCATCCCCTGCAAAAAAATCGAAGACTTTGTCAATGTCCTCATCGAGCTGGCCCTCTTTCTCAGACATGTAATTCGGGTCATAAGGATCCAGATCCGGTTCATTCGGCAGGTTCTTATCTTTAGGCTTACATATCTGCGTCGCGCCCCGGGCTATGGCCTGCGCGCGCGATGTGATTTCGGGATGGTCTTTGATGTAATTTATAACAAGAACATCATCGAACGCAAGGAGCGATTTTTTTATGAATGGGAGTATCCTCGCCTCCCCGGTAAGCGGGTC
>JBFZEZ010000475.1:0-2941 GCA_041306585.1 Spirochaetota bacterium
CTAATACACTTGTGCATAATGAAGAAAAAAAAATTCAAAATCCTTTTTATCTTACTAAGTATCTTGCCATTTCTCAGCTTACCGTCACTTAAAGCGGCTGTGAGTTATGACAGCAATCTCACATGGCGTTCGATTAAAACCGAACATTTCTGGATACACTACCACCAGGGGCTTGAGGACGTTGCGTCACGGATGGTCAGCATCACAGAAAAAGTCCATGCCAGGCTCAGTAATGAACTTGCATGGCACCCCGCCCTCCGTACCGATGTTATTCTGATCGATTCAAGCGATGAAGCGAACGGAATGGCGACCCCCATTTATTTCAATACCGTCGAGATCTACATTTCACGGCCCATGCTCGACTCTGTCCTTGCCAATTTCGACAACTGGCTTGAATCGGTATTCACTCATGAATATGCCCACATACTCAATCTTGACATGGCCCACGGAATGCCGCAGATCGGGAGGTATATAGTAGGCCGTTTCCCTATCTTCTTCCCGAATATTTTTCAGCCGATATGGATTACAGAGGGCGACGCAGTATATCGTGAATCGAAAGGTTCAAAATTTGGAAGGAATAACAGTACCTACACAGACATGATCATGCGGACCGAGGCCGCTACATCCGGATTAAAATCGATAGATAAGGCATCAAGTTTCCCGCGCGAATGGCCAAAGGGGAATGTCCCTTACCTGTATGGGGGCTTATTTGTCGAATACCTGGATAAGACATACGGGGATGGAAGTTTCGTCCGGTATCTGCATGAAAACGCGGACAACATCATTCCTTTTTCAGACAACATCTACCCGATCCCCTATTTTTTCAACAAGGACGCGAAGGATGTCTATTCTCTCTCTTTTTTCAGGCTATGGGAAAAATGGCAGGTTGCTACATATACGAAACACATGGAGCAAATAAAAAAAATTTCTGCCCAGGGCATTTCAAAGTACGCAATGATCTCGCCAAAGAATGACAATTCCATCCTCCCCCGCTTCAGCAAGGACGGGGGATTGATCTATTATGTCAGTGAATCACCCAGAAAAGGAAACCATCTGTTTAAATACGATTATAAAGCCAATAAGACTGCAAAACTCTGCAGCGTCAATTCCCCGAACTCAATAGCTGTTTCGAAAAACGGGGACGTGCTCCTGGCTGACATCGAATTGCACCGATCATTTTCAATGTATTATGAACTCTTCCGCTACCGGAAATGCTATTCCCAGAGAAGCAGCAGACTGCGCGGAAACTCTATCGACGCGTTTCACGCATCCGACCGTTATGTCATCATCACCGCCGAAAATGATCTCTACAACCTGATTATTACAGACCCTTCATTAAAAAATATCGAGAAAATAATCAGCAATAGCTCCCTTCAGATATCCTTCCCGAGGATATCCCCCGACGATACAAAAATAATTTTTACGATAAAAGAGCCCGGGGGCGCTACCGATCTCGCCATTCTGGACCTCGCCGGCAAAAGCGTGACCCGCCTCACGAACGACAATGCCAACGACATACAGCCGTCATGGCACCCGAACGGGAAAAAAATAATTTTTTCATCGGACAGGACCGGGGTCTATAACCTTTTTGAATTCGATCTCACCGCAAAAAAAATTGTCCGTATGACAAATGTTATCGGCGGGGCGTTCCAGCCGGATATATCACCGGCCGGCGACCGCATCGCGTTCGCATCCTATGAGGAAAAGGGGCAAAGAATTTCCCTGATGGATTATATCGGGAAACGATATTCAACAGAGAACGCGGTGACCGGCACAATCGATCTTGCCCGTTTTTCAAGGGTTGAAAAAAAACCTGAAAAAATCCCTGAAAGCAGGCCGTATACCCCGCTCCATTCAGGATTTCCCGGGTTCATTCTCCCCCTCATCGGCATCATCGAATATTATCCGAAAGGTTATGATTACGGGGTCGGTTTTCTTATTCTGGGAAGCGATGCGTTGAAACAGCACCTCTATTCATTACAGATGATGACATATTTCCTTGAAGGCCGCCTCGAAATCAGCGCAGAATATACTATGGCTATCCTTTACCCTAACGTAACTTTCGGTTATTTCGACGATACCATTTTTATGAAGGAAGATTCATTCCCCTGGAAGAAAAGGGACGTACTGTTCAAGCGGGAGATGCAGAGAACCGGTTATTTCACACTCGACATCCCGGCAGTATTTTACCGCCACCAGCACACGGTTGCAGCCTCCTACAACATCTCCCAGAACTTTACAGACATATATCAACCAGGCAGGGGAGTTTCGCATGACGAATCGCTTCTGGCATGGATGCAGATCGCCTACCTTTTTTCATGCGCACAGTTCTATACCTACTCAATCAGCAACGAGAATGGATGCGACCTCATGCTCCTGGGAGACATCTACCACAAGTATCTCGGTTCAGATGAATCGTTTTATGTCGTCCGCGGGGACTACAAAGCCTACATTCCGGGATTTGCGGCAAATAACGTCATACTCCTCGGCTTAAGGGGAGGGATCGCGTTCGATTACCCTTCATCGCAGCTCGCGCCTTTCAGCCTCGGAAAATCGAACTCGGACACTGTCGGCCTCAATTCTCCGGGGATAGATTCATGGGGAATGCGGGGATACGGCGCAGGCTCGTTATACGGCGACCGCATTGCGATTGGGACATTTGAATACCGCCTGCCCCTGGTACAGATGGATGCGGGCATTATAACAGTACCAATAATGTTCCGCGACCTCTGGCTGAAAATATTTTATGAATATGGAAACGTATGGAGGGGCGGTCTGGCTGCTGAAGATTTCAAACAATCATTTAAACACTCACTGGGGGCGGAAATCAACATAAACATCACCCTCGGGTATGTTCTCACTGTCAACTGCTACACCGGTTATGCGTACGGGTTCAACAGCTACGGCGAACACCAGGTCTATTTCGGGGTTAATTCATTTG
>JBFZEZ010000476.1:0-2501 GCA_041306585.1 Spirochaetota bacterium
CTCTGGCATATTGATATCGGGCCTTAAGATCCTTAAATCGTATTTTATTCAGAATCCTGTCATTCAAAGCATCTTTTAATTGCCCCGGAGGAATGATTTTTAATATGGTATACCAATCATACGTCGTCAGTATGCGATAATAAAGATCGTCTTGATGAACATGGCTGACTGTTTCTACTTCCCCGATAAGCAGTCTGTATAAATCCGTTTTATCGAAAGCATAATCCCAGTATAATTTTGCCAGATGTTTTTTTATGGCGGTTCTGTTCAGTTTTTTCATTATGCCTGTATTACAATTAAAAATGTATATTCACGATATTGTATTTGGGTTTGGTC
This sequence comes from Spirochaetota bacterium, assembly GCA_041306585.1. GTDB lineage: Bacteria > Spirochaetota > UBA4802 > UBA4802 > UBA5550 > JBFZEZ01. The sequence continues at coordinate 337 of JBFZEZ010000476.1, forward strand.
TGCATTGACGATTTTATCGTATGTATTTTTTTTAAATAAGTCAATTCGCACATTAAAATAAACATCCGTGTTGACACACAAAGGACTTCTCATATGAGCCAATTTTAAAAAAATTAAAAAGCATCACACCTGCAAAGGCCAATGTCCGGAAAAGAACCAAAAATACTGGATAGCGCATCGTTTCATTGTGTGTCCAGATTTCGCCGGAACGGCAATCTGATTGTCCGGGTCTGAACTATTATATAGTCTTTGACGACAGCAGATCCCCCACAGTCAGAAACCGTACTTCCGTATCCCGGAGCTTCACGGTCGTCCGCAAGGTTTTGTTGATTACCTGGCAATATGGCGGGCGATATTTCTCAATAAAACGATCGAAACTGCGTGGAACAAGAGGCCTTGTCATGGCTTTGTACTTTACTTCAATCGGGATGATTTTTTCTCCGATCTCGACGACAAAATCGATTTCAGTCTTGGCCGTGGTTCGCCAGTAATGAATCTCTGCCCCGGACCAGCGCAGCTTCTCCCTCAAGAGGAGATACACTACATTCTGAAAGGCGAAGCCCATATCATCATTTCTTTGCACGCCGCCGAAAACACCCAGTGCATAATTTCGGAAACCTGTGTCTGAAAAATATACCGTAGGTGCCTTGCTGATTTCACTCCGTAAATTGCGGAAGAACGGTGTGATTCGCTTAAGGATATAGGTTTCTTCAGCATACCAGCAATAATTCTTTATGGTTGCCAGTGCTATTCCCAATGTGGCGGATAGTTCGGCATAGTTGATCAGCTTGCCGGTCTGATCAGCCAGTGTTTTCATCAGTAGTCCGTATGTATCGATCTTGTCTGTTTTTAGGAGGTAGCTGATATCCCTGAGAATATATCCCTGATAGATTTCGTCTATTACCCGCAGTTTTTCACGCCTCTCATCCTCCAGCACGACCCGTGGATAACCGCCATAGCTCAGGTATTCCGTGAGAAGCTCACTTCCGCGATCTTCCTCTATGGTCAAAAATTCAGACTCACGCTGCTCGTAGCGATATTCCGTCCGGTGATTCACAAACTCCCCAAACGAGAGCGGATATACTTCATAAATACGCTTTCTGCCCACCATCGATTCCTTGACTTTTGCCTTGAGATCGACACTGCCCGAACCGGAAACGATCAATTTATACGGCAATCCAATATCCTGAAGGCCCTTGAGAAAGATGCCGGCATTTTCACGCCGCTGAATCTCGTCTATAAAAACGAATCCAGGAGACTTACCTATCTCCAATTCAATCTTCTTCAGCAGCGATTGCTGAGAGACAAAGTGTTTTTTATCCGAATCAAAATCAAGGCTCAGAAAAACAGTTTTCTCTCCGGCAGCATCAAGTTCCCCTTGAATGATCTTCATAATTGTGGTCTTGCCTGCCTGACGCGGTCCAATGAGAAAGGCAATCTCCTCTCTTTTCAGATCCTGCCGTATATCCTCCAGAACAGTACGTTTAATCGTTATTTTATTCATAGTTTCATTTTAACATAGTAATTATATAGATCAAGTTATATTTTGCCATATATATTACTTGATTTACCTCGGTTTATCCTGCATCCGGCAAGTAAATGTTCCTGTTTTTTTGTAAACAGGCCATCGTTTATTTAGCGGTTATGGTCATCATGGAATCTCCGCAGATATCTTCTATGTGCCGAATCATGCGCCGCACCGGTTCACTGCGATCTATAGATTCCACCGGTTGGTTTTTATTGAACTGTTCCGGAGGGCTGTTTTTCAGGATTTCGAACGTATCCTCAACCTCGTCGACGGCAAACTGGATCGTTAAAATAATCAAGTCATCTATCCGCCCGGTTTGTCGATTCCGGTGTTCCTGAAGCTGCGGTTTGGTAATCAACGTTTTTTTAATGGCTTTGCCGATGGTCATCAGGAAATCCTTGACTTCAGCGGCAAAAAAACCTTCCATGTATTTATGGGTGGCGATGACCTGCGCAAAATTCTGAACCAGGGAGCGGTCCCTGCTTTTTACGGTGGCGGCAAGCATCTGATAATGGAGATGAATATCCCATTTGAGCAGGCTTAGATCCATCCGGCAATAATGCGGAAAACGTGAAAGATTTCCAGATGCCATAATTTCACCTGCAATTTTGTCAATCATCGCATGTCGTTCGTCCAT
>JBFZEZ010000477.1:0-4391 GCA_041306585.1 Spirochaetota bacterium
AACCGTAGATTTTAATGGAGGGGTCAGAACAGATAAACTGGGATATGCTTCCCTCCCTGTTCTGCAAACATCTGTAAAAATCCCTTCGAATAAAAATATTTCAAATGAAATTGTGAATGAAAATTATATCGATATATCTCTCGATTATCCGCTTCTCCCTTCGAAAGGTGTGGTTTATAGAAATCAGAATCCAGCAGAGATACGCTACGCAATTGCTCCCGAGTCATATAATGTGGACTGGTATCCTCAAGAGACCATACAAATTGGTGACCCCTATATTTTCAGGGACGTGCGGGGCATGAATGTATATGCGAATTCCTTTAAGTATAACGCCGCCACACAAACGTTGAGAATATACAAAAGCATCACTGTGAACTTCATGGAAAACGATTCAGAGGCAACCAATAGTCTCCCAAGAAACAGCGTTGTAGACACCCAAATTGCGCCTGAAATGAATGCGATATATCAATCAGTTTTCATAAATTATGATGCACCCGACACAAGGGCTGTTAATGAATCAGGTGAATTGCTCGTGATATATACAGCGCGGGATGCTTCAGTTATCCAGCCATACATACAGTGGAAACGGGAAAAAGGGGTGAAAGTCGCCACTATCCAGGTTGCAACAGCAACGAACGTAAAAAGCGTTATCCAGAACGCATATAACGCGAATACAAATCTATTGTATGTTCAGCTTGTCGGTGACTGGGAGGATATTAAATCCGACATTGGGACCGGTCAAAACAAGCCGATGGACCCGATGCTCGGCTGTGTCATAGGATCAGATCCCATTCCTGATCTAATAATCGGAAGATTTTCCGCAAAAAATACAACTGATGTAACAACTCAGATTAATAAAGCGATCAAATATGAAAAAAATCCGGATCTCAATGCAACCTGGTATTCCAACGCACTCGGGCTCGGTTCAAGTGAGGGGCCGGGGGATGATAATGAAAAGGACTTTGAACACATTAATGTCATCAACAATATAAAACTTCCGGCGTTCACCTATACTGCTTCAAGCACAACAGAGTATGGCGATAGCAATTCCACATCAGATGTTGCAAATGTACTCAACACCACCGGCGCCAGTGTGATATCGTACTGCGGTCATGGAGGTGAACAAGGTTGGGGAACCACCGGGTTCAGCAATGGTAATGTCAACAGCCTCAACAATGGAAGCAAACTCCCGATAATTTTCTCAGTTGCATGCGCAGTCGGTAATTTCAGCTCCAGCGTTGATTGCTTCGCCGAAGCCTGGTTGAAAAAACAGAATGGCGGAGCTGTTGCTGCTGTAATGGCGACGATTAATCAATCCTGGGAACCGCCGATGAGGGGTGAGGATTACATGGTCGATCTCCTTGTGGGCGGCTGGAATTATAATACACATGCAGGCTCAGGTTCAGGAACGAATACGACCGCGGGCCGCACAACATTCGGATCAATTGTTCTGAATGGCGCAATTCTCATGGATGATCAGGAGACACTATCCACATGGACAATTTTCGGCGATTCCTCCCTGCAGGTGAGGACAGTCAAACCGAAACTTATCAACCTCTCAAACCAGACTGCCATGGTCAACGCGCCTTTTACAACTACGGTTACATCCGGAGGCGTTGGGCAGTCTGCAGCGGTAACTCTCTCACAGGGGGGCAATTTTTATTCAGCACAGACGAATGCATCCGGTACAGCGATCATAAGCCACAATCTGACCGCAGGGCAGGCATTACTTGTCGTCACCGGTCAGAATCTTGAAACGAAATATATCACGGTTAATGTTTCCGGAGGCACCTTCACCATAACCGCAAGTGCGGGTGCACATGGATCGATCAGCCCGTCAGGCAGTGTCATAGTGAATCAGGGCGCAAGCCAGGGCTTTACCATCACACCGGCAGCCGGTTACTCGATAGACGCCCTGACTGTTGATGGCGCCAACGCCGGCACAGTTACAAGCTACACATTCAGCAATGTTCAGGCAGATCACAATATAAGCGTTGTTTTTAAAGCGAATTCATCAGGCGGTCCGGCTGGATACACCTGGTGTGCAAACGAAGGAGGTTCGTTTACCTTACCCGGAACGTGCGATGTCGCATACGGGGCCAACGGAACATTCGTGTACCTCTATGGCAAAACCGGTACTATAACATTTAATCCCGCCACTTTCGGCTCTGACCCTGTCCCCAATGTGGTAAAAGCCGGTTACTATAAACAAATTAATACAGAAAATATGGTGGAATTTAATGTGTGGTTCGCGAATTCCATAGCAGCTCAAGAGACAAAATGGTTTTATTTTAATGGCATTTACGGTCAGCAGTATAGAATTACCTGGGACGATGCGTATCAAGGATCGGGCACCTATAAAGGCAATGACATTGTAGTATCAGGGTACAGGCCTGACAAAACAACAGCCTATTTCTCTAATGTTGATTCCGGCTATAATTCACCAATACTCATCAACGCGGCAGCAACGGAAAAAGTGTACATAAAGGTCCGAGGATATGACGTCAATCAAGCGGCGAATTATTCGCTCAAAGTGATTTCAAGCGAACCGGCAGGATACACCTGGTGCGCAATTGAGAATGGCTCTTACACATTACCCGGGACATGCGATGTCGCTTATGGGGCAAACGGAACGTTCAACTACCTCTACGGCAAAACAGGGACCATAACATTTAACAACGCCACTTTCGGTGACCCTGTCCCCGGGGTAGTAAAATCCGGCTACTACAAAGTTAATTCGGAAATCCAGATAAATCTTGATCAGTGGGTCCCCAATTCCATTACAGCTAACCAGACAAAATGGTTTTATTTTAATGCCGCAGCCGGTCAGCAATACAGCATATCCTGGGACGATGCTTATGAAGGATCGGGCACATACACTGGCAATGACATTGTTGTATCGGGATACCGGGCTGACAAAACTACAGCCTATTTCTCTAATGTTGATTCCGGCTATACTTCACCAAAAGTCTTCAACGCGGCAGCAACCGAAAAAGTGTACATAAAAGTTCGAGGATATGACGTCAATCAAGCGGCGAATTATTCCCTTAAAGTGATTTCATCAACATCCGCGAGACAAACAGTTGCTTTTAAGGCGCTGATAAATAGTCGCTATATCAGTGCGGAAAATGCCGGGACTTTACCCATCATTGCGAACCGAACCGCAGCCTACGAATGGGAAACTTTTGATTTGATAAGCAACATTGATGGGACTGTTTCACTAATGGCTAAAGCAAATGGAAAATATGTGAGCGCTGACAACAACGGAAGTTCCCCCCTTATAGCCAACAAAGATACTATCACAGGGGATACTGAAAAATTTTATTTGATCACCAATTCCAACGGGAATGTTTCATTAAAGTTAAAAGCAAATGGAATGTATGTGTGTGCCGAGAGTGCCGGAACATCAGCACTTATTGCGAACAGATCAGCCATCGGCACATGGGAACAGTTTATATTAGAACATAAATAACAGGGGCCCAGATAAAAGAAGGGAACCTCTTGTTTTCGTGAATTCACAGAACTCATTTAAATGTGAGGCTGGAGTGACCCCCTAAAACACGACCTACTATCAATAGGGGGCCGCTGGGTGCTGAGGGAATTTCAATATTACATTTCATCTTCAAGAATTTTTTTAAAGTGTTCATATGGCAAAGCACCTACAACTAATTTGCCATTAATCACACAAGAAGGGGTTCCTGTTATGCCGAGTTGGGTTCCTTTCTGAGAATCTCCTGTTATTTTGCTTTCAAATTTTCCAGAAGATATACATTGTTTATATGATTCTATATTAAGACCAGTTTTTTTAGCTATCTCATCCATGGTCATCTGGCCGTGATATTCAAAAATATTGTTATACATGTCCCAGAATTTACCTTGTTCACCTGCGCATTCAACAGCCATTGCTCCTTCCATATCTTGCATCCCACGGTTAAAATGCTTATACACTATTCTCATATTTTCTTTGTTTTCATTGTATAATTTCATTAAGGTCTGTCTTAGACGATTGCAATATCCACATGAAAAACTATTAAATAGAACAAATGATACCGCAGCATCTGAGTTGCCTAATGAGTGAGAATTTTTTGTAAGTTCATTCATATCAACATCCAGTTCTCTTGGTTCCTCCATTTTTGCCTGTTGACGACGACTGTCAGGAAAGCGTTTGAGTAGTAATCCCATTTGTACGATTAAAACAATAATAAGTGCGATTTGAATAAAATGGAAAATGAAGTTTAAGGGAATTTTTTTAATATTTTTTTCTTCAAACATATTTTTAAGTTCCTGTTTATATTAAATTTAAATGTGATATATAAAAATATATTACTGAATATTTCATATTGTCAAGAAAAAAAACATTACTATTTCCGTTAAGAAATCCTGGAGTAAAA
>JBFZEZ010000478.1:0-3294 GCA_041306585.1 Spirochaetota bacterium
GCTGGACCAGTAGGATTGGGTGCAGCGGCAGCCCGAAGGGGTGATCGTCCAGTTCGGCGGCCAGACCCCGCTGAACCTCGCCCGCGGCCTGGAGGCGGCCGGCGTGCCCATCATCGGCACCAGCCCCGAGTCGATCGACCTGGCAGAAGACCGCGACCGGTTCCGCAAAAAAATGGAAAAACTCGGGATACCTCAGCCAGTATCAGGCATGGCAAGTAATGTGGACCAGGCCCTCGACATTGCCGAGCGCATTGGATATCCGCTCATGGTACGACCATCGTATGTACTGGGCGGCAGGGCAATGGAAATTATTCATGATAAGGAGATGCTGGTGCAGTATGTCAAGGCCGCGGTCGATGTAAGCCCTGAAAGGCCGATACTAATCGACAAGTTTCTTGATAACGCGATAGAGGCTGAAGCCGATGCAATTTCAGATGGAACGGATGTCATCGTCCCGGCTGTGATGGAGCATATTGAACTCGCTGGCGTGCATTCAGGCGATTCCGCGTGCGTCATACCACCGGTAAATATTCCCGAAAAACACATCAAAACAATCGAGGACTATACGCGCCGCATTGCTATCGAGTTAAACGTCATCGGCCTCATGAACATCCAGTACGCGATACATAATGATACGGTCTACATACTCGAAGCGAATCCCCGGGCATCACGGACAGTACCCCTTGTTTCAAAAGTCTGCAATATCCCCATGGCAAAATTTGCGACAGATATCATGTTAGGAAAAAAAATCAGCGATTTGCATTTCGAACGAAAAACAATAAACCATTTCGGCGTCAAAGAGGCTGTTTTCCCGTTCAACATGTTTCCCGAGGTCGACCCGATTCTCGGGCCTGAGATGCGTTCCACCGGCGAAGTGCTGGGGATCTCTGATTCGTTCGGCCTTGCGTTTTACAAGGCGCAGGAGGCGGCCAAGCAGATCCTTCCGTTGAGCGGGACGGTGCTCCTGACTGTGAATAAAAATGACCGTCTCGATGCCCTCTCCGTTGCACGTGAATTTAAATCGATGGGATTTCATATTTTGACGACTGACGGTGTTCACCAATATCTGCTGGAAAACGGCATTGAAACGGAGTCAGTAATGAAAGTGTATCAGGGACGGCCGAATATCATTGATAAAATTAAAAACAATGAAATACAGCTGATCATCAACACACCGGCAGGCAAATTAAGCGACCATGACGATTCTTACATACGCAAGGCCGCTATAAAATACAAAATTCCTTATATAACGACCATGGCAGCCGCACACGCGTCAGCCAAAGGAATCAGCGCAATTCAAAATGGAAACTATGCGATACGGTCACTGCAATCGTACCATGCGGGGATAGAATAGCGCCTTCATCATAAGAGCCCCCTACATCCCCCGGAGGCTTTCCGTAAGAGGGGTTTTCTATGAAGAAAATCACACACCACATTTACGCATAGACATCATGACCCAGACTGGCCTTTAAGGCTGCCGGGGTGTCGTTTGCGATAATCGTGCCGGTAATGATAAGGGCGATCCTGTCGCAATGCTCCCTGGATTCTTGAATCCAGCCGCAACTCCAAAAACTCTATATAACAACATGAATTATTTATTGACTTTATGCAGGATCAATATTTATTGTCCATGCAAAATTGGTTATAAATAGTTTATATTTATAACAAAAATAAAATAAATAAAAATTTGTATTTGTATAATAAATCTACGTAATACATTATATATCCACCAGAAGGAAATAATGTTATGCGAGACCATTATTCAGTCATGTACAAATTAAAAGGAAGGTAGAGATGTTTAAAAGAATTATGTGTAATTTCAAATTGGCAGGTGCCCTAATGCTGATTACCAATCTTGTTTTTACAGGTTGTGATCAGAATACTGCAACTACGGGAGCGCGAGTCTACGAAAAACGTGGCTATGATTCGGCCAACGTAGTGAAGGCGGTCCCATCAGGCGGCTATATCATTGCAGGTTCAACTGTAAAGCAAGGCGAACTATATGAGCGAGATATGCATGTTATGAAAGTCAGCGAGAATGGCGATATCGAATGGTTTAAAACCATTGGCGGGAACGTAGATGAATTCGCTCATGATATATGTATCTCCAAGGATGGCGGTTATGTTATTGCAGGTCAATACCCATATCCCCGGATAGTTAAACTTGACACCAAAGGAAATCTTCTCTGGGAATACGGGAAAGAAAATCCAGCTATCCCATATATTACCGAGTTATTGCATTCAATTGTGGAAACCAGTGACGGCGGAATTATCGCAATCGGGATATATCAATCAGGGGAGGTTGAAGCCAGGGCTAACATCCTTGTCATCAAACTTGACGCACGCGGGAACGAGGTACTTAGAACAAGAATTTCCGATCCCTCAGATATGAAGGAGTATTTTGGTCAATCCATAAAAGCAGCTAAAGGTGGATTTATTATTACAGGAACTCTCAAAAGTCTTAAACCCGGGGATAATGCCGATAACATTAAATATAATGGTTTTATCATGAAGATTTCTGTCGATGAGGTGCTGAAAAAGGTGAATGTTCTCTGGGAAAAGTCATTCGGGACTAAAGAATATGATGAATCTCTCAGAAGCTGCGCGGTGTCGTCTGACGGTTCCATTATTGCCGCCGGAAATCTGGTTGATGGCTTCATCTATGGACCACACGCCGAGTATATTGAGACCGGAAAAGGATACGTAGTGAAAACTGACGAACAGGGGAATCTGCTGTGGGAACACAGATTCACCGGAGACGGTTCAAGTAAAGTTTCCAATGATTATTTTGCTTCTGTGGAAATTACAAAGCAAGGCAATTACATTCTCGCAGGCAAGACACAATCCTATGGGAAAAAAAATGAACTAAACAATGACGTACTCGTCGTCGAGTACACAGCCCAGGGAGCAGTTTCATGGATCAAGGCCTACGATCACCGTGATAGTGATTCTGACAATTTCGCGATGAGCATCGCTCTTTCTGCAAACGGAGGTTATGCTGTTGTCGGGTCAGCCCATAACCCTGCCCCGAACTACGATGACATTTTTTTTCTTAAACTTACTGTAAATGGTGACATTGAATAAGTTATAATTGTTGGGAAAACAATAGGGGAGATTCAATATAAGAGCCCCCTCAATCCCCTGGATGGGACTTGAAAACTCCTGCAAGTCCCCCCGCCAAGAGATTGAGGGGGCTTTTCGCAAGAAGGGTTTTCATCCCATGAAGAAAATCACACACCAAACTTTCTGGCGCTGGTGACAAATACATCCTCGAGTGTCGGCGGTATCTTTTTA
>JBFZEZ010000479.1:0-3568 GCA_041306585.1 Spirochaetota bacterium
AACCGGTTTTGTGATTCCTCAATACCGAGTGTGGCAACGTCGGGCTGTCTGCCGATTATCATTTCAATATCAGGAATGGCATCGCAAATAATTTTTCCATTCGGGCCGAGGGCCGCTGTCAGCCGGGACTTCCAATTGCATATTATGTCTTCCCGTTCGCTCAATATTTGTCGTATCAGGCTCTGAAACGCCTGTATGATTGAACTGTAGGGTACGTTGCGTTTGTACTGATCATATTTGCCGGTAATGAAATATCCGCGCCTTGCCATTATTGGTTTATATATCTCATTGATGAATGCTGATTTTCCTATTCCCGGTTCGCCCTGGACCAGTATGAGTTTTTTTTCTCCCTGGCTCACCTGATCGAAATGCGAGATGAGAATTTCGAGTTCATGTTCTCTACCGACAAAAAGCTGCGGGATATTGAATTTTAATGATACATCGTTCTCCGCGATAGTAAAATCATTAATAGTCCCGTTTTTTTCCAAAAGGGCGATGCATTTTTTTATGTCAGCATGGAGGCCGAAGCCGTTTTGATAACGTTCTTCAGGGGTTTTTGCCATAAGTTTATCGACGATCCGGGAAATGACCGGCGGTATTGACTCGTCAACTTCACTCAAGGGGACCGGCCTCCTGGCAAGGTGCGAATGGATGATTTCCATCGGATCATCTGATACGAAGGGGACTTTTCCGGAAAGCATTTCATAGAATGTTATGCCGAGGGAATAGAAATCGGTACGATAATCAACCCTCCGGTTCATGCGGCCTGTTTGCTCCGGAGACATGTATACCAGGGTCCCTTCTATGACATCCTGGTTATATATCTCATCGTTTTCGTGGGTGATTACGGAACTGATGCCGAAGTCGATGAGCTTCACTCCCCCGGTCTGAGCACGTATCAGGATGTTATTCGGTTTTATGTCCATGTGAACGATGTTGTCTTTATGTATGGCGCCCAGGGTTGCGGAAATTTTCTCTGCTATCAGGAGAAATCCATCAATAGAAGTTTTTTTCGTTTTTAATATTTTTTTCAGGGATATCCCGTTAAAGTCTTCCATAACGAGGGCTAACTGTTCGTTATTTTCAATAAAATCGAATGTTTTTACAACTCCATCATTGCTGATACTTTTGATCAGTTGATATTCATGCTTGAATCGTGCAATCTCTGACTGGGTAGGATAGCGGGTTTTAAAAACCTTGATTATATACGTCTGGTCATCGCCCTCTCTTTTGCACCTATATACAACAGCATGAGCCGTTTCATCGATTGTGGAAATGATCTTATAGCCCAGTATGATCCCCATATTACTTTTTGGTCGCTCCTTTTATTGAAAATATTTTTCTATTTTTTCCTGTTGATTTTTCATGCGGTAGAAGATCGCCACGGCCAGTGAAATGACGGAGGTCCCGAAAAAGATATATGCGATATCACGGTGGCTGAACTTGAATGACAGGTATGATCCGAAACCCGAAATTGAAAAAATGAGAAAGCTGATGAGTCTGATGATAAATTGTTTCACTTCATCGATTTTTTCATGTATCTCCGAGTAGTCGACCTGGATCTTGTAATACCCTTTCTCGAGGTTTTCCATGAATGAGCTGGCGCGTAACGGCAGGCGCAGCAGCCGTTTCAGGTTTTCCTGCGCTTCCTCTATGGTTTTGCGTAAGGTCCCGCCTGCATTTTCTTTCAGAACTTTTTCCATGTGGGGTCTTAGTCCCTCATAGAGCTTGAATTTAGGCGAGAGTGCCGAAATGATTCCTGCGAGCACACCCACGGTCTTCCCTATATAGGCCCAGTGGACCGGTATAACGAAAGGTTCGGTGTAGATAATTTTTGCTATATCTTTTACGACCGGCGAGAAATCAACGGTGTGGATGGACTCCCGGTCGAGCCGGATGTACTGAAACACCTCCTCGAGCATGAATTCGATAAAAGGCATGAGTGAATATTTATTCACCCCCTTGCGGATAAACCCCTGGTCGTCCAGCATGTCTATGAAGGCGCGCGCGTCTTTCAGAAGGAAGGACTGAATCCCCTCGAGTATTCCTTTCTGCATGTGCTCGGTGATCTCCCCTGACATGCCGAAGTCAAGGAGGACGATACGGCTGCCGGTCGTTACAAGGATGTTTCCCGGGTGCGGGTCGAAATGAATGAGCCTCATGACGAGCATCTGTTCCATGTAGAGTTCGATCACCCTTTCCGCAACCAGGGCCGGATCGTTCTTTTTTCCCAGCCAGGCCTTGACATCGTTGATTTTGTCGCCTGTGAGGTATTCCATGACTATGATGTTTCTTGTGCACAGGCGTTCATAGACCGCCGGGACCGAGGCATACCTGAATTTTTTCAAATGTTTTTTGAACTCTTTTGCAATATGCACTTCCCGCATGAAATTCAGCTCGTTGCCGGTTACTTTAATAAATTCATCCAGCACATTGAAAAAATCCGCGCGTTGCTTGAATCTTTTGAAGCTCGAAAGGAGCCGTATCACGTGGTAAAGGATTGCGAAATCCAGATCTATGATTTTTTCAATGCCCGGTTTTAAGACCTTTACGGCTACAGTCTCCCCGGTATGCAGCACAGCCTTGTGGACCTGGCCGAGTGATGCTGATGCAAGCGGCTCGGTATCAATAGTTTTAAAGTGGCGCATGTAATCGCCGTATTCCGCGATGAGTACCTTTTCAATTTTTTTAAATGAAATAGCCGGGACATTATCCTGGAGGGATGATAATATTTTTATGTATGGTTCGGGGAAGATATCCCGTCGTGCGCTGAAAAACTGGCAGAGCTTTATGAGCACGCCCTCGAGTTGAATGGCTATCGTGTAGAGTTGGCGCGCCCGTTTTTCGTGCACGTGACGCATTTCTTTCTGGGCGTAGTTGAACCCCTTTTTCTGGATGAGAATGAATTCCTTTTTAAAATCGAGGAACACCCTGAAAAAAATATAGGCTACCCTGAGAAACCTTCGAAGCTTGGACATGCTATTTTCCGAGTTTATCCAGCTTAGCGGAGAGCTCGTCGATTTTATCCTTGAGCTCTTTTATCTCATTTTTGCTTGCGAAACCGAGTTTGTCCGTGAGATCAGTCCAATTCCCTTTGGCCTTATTGATTTCGGTTTCAATTTTTGACTTCAGTTCGTCTTTTTTATCCTTGATTTTGTCTTCGAATTCCGAGTAACGCTCTTCACGCATTTTTTTGAATTCTTCAGCTTTCCCTTCGATCTCTTCCCCGGCTGTGAATAATAAAACTCCAAGATCCTTTATGAAATTTCCCATATGAACTCCTCCAATACATGGTCTTATGTAATACATATCATCCCCAAAATTTCTTCCCAATTCTCATGAGGATGGTCAGAGCGGGGCGGTATGTATGCTAAAAAAATATATACTATTTTTTAGAATCAGACAATACATTTTTGTTTTTAAAATATAATTATTTTCCCCGGGGATCTCCCGGTTGATGAACAGGGAATCGGGCTTCCGGGAGGGCTTCATTTAATGACGAATATGACTTTAATAGTAAATTGCAGCTCTAAAATAGTGCTCGAATTGAAGTTGTAACGCATCTTCT
>JBFZEZ010000480.1:0-9962 GCA_041306585.1 Spirochaetota bacterium
TTTTGTTTCTAATATCGACGGGACGCATATTTCCGAGACACTCCGCGGCCTTGATCCGGAACAAACCCTATTTATTGTAGCGTCCAAAACTTTCACTACCATCGAAACTATGACCAATGCCGGAACAGCACGCAACTGGCTGCTCAGCCGCCTGAAAGACCGCGAAGCAATCCCCCGGCATTTTGTCGCCCTTTCAACGAATGAAAAAGCTGTAGCCGATTTTGGAATTGATACAGGCAATATGTTTGAATTCTGGGACTGGGTCGGGGGGAGATATTCCCTTACATCAGCTATCGGTCTTTCAATTATGATGTCAATAGGGTATAATAACTTCATTGAGCTGCTGAAAGGTTTTAATAATATTGACCTTCATTTCAGGACTGCTCCTTTTGAAAGAAATATCCCTGTGATCATGGGCGTGCTTGGCATCTGGTACAATAATTTTTTTGGGGCTGATTCTCATGCCATCCTCCCTTATGATCAGTACCTCCACCGTTTTCCTGCGTATTTTCAGCAGGGCGACATGGAATCAAACGGAAAGAGTACCGACAGGGATGGGAGGAACGTTAATTACCAGACCGGCCCGGTCATATGGGGAGAACCGGGGACTAACGGCCAACATGCGTTTTATCAGCTTATCCACCAGGGGACAAAACTAATACCTGCTGATTTTATCGGCTTTGTCAGATCACTCAACGAAACAGGAGAACATCATCGGATCCTGATGGCTAACTTTTTCGCACAGACCGAGGCCCTCGCTTTCGGTAAAACAGCGGACGAGGTGCGGGGAGACGGCGTGGACGAGCGATTGGTCCCCCACAAAACATTTAATGGGAACAGACCTACCAATTCAATCCTCATCGACAAACTTACCCCCTATACACTGGGGCAGCTCATCGCGCTCTATGAGCATAAAATTTTCGTGCAGGGGGTTATCTGGAATATTTTTTCGTTCGATCAATGGGGTGTGGAGCTGGGAAAGGTCCTGGCGAAAAGGATACAGGACGAGCTGCAGCAAGGGAACGAAAGGGCGTTCGATCATGATGGATCGACTAACAACCTGATGCGTCATTTTATTGAGAAAATTCGGGAACAGTAATATCCGGGGTTTGAGGAAAATGACCGATGTATAATGAAAAATTAAATTTCAATAATATCGAAAGCAAGCTGCAACACCTGGAAATGCTCATTTCCGAGGCGGATACGGTCCGGGACAAAGACAAGAGCATCATCCGAAGTCTTTTCAGTAATTTTTACGATAAACGGCTGAATGTCGGAATCGGCTACCAGCGTTCATACGGGTCGGTCCTTTCAGGGGATTATTTCGATTTAATCAAACTTCCGGACGGAAATTATGTGTTTGTTTTCGCAGACATCAGCGGCCACGGCCTCCCTGCATATACGACCCTTATCCGGCTCAGGTCTGCAATCACAATAGCTATTAAAGAGAGTGAATTATTTTTTCTGCGTCATAAATTTATTGATTCAGACCACCTCGTTAAGGACATCGCTACGAAATTTACGGACATCATGGATGTGGCGAACTCATATGATTTTGCATGTGTTGTTTTCACGTTTATTTATAACAATCATGATAAGTTCCACCTCAAGTTTTATAACCGCAGTATGCTTTTTCCATTTGTCGTGCGCAGATACAACAGGCTCCTTGTCGATATTTATAACCTGAATAATAATGAAAAAGGATGGGTACCGAAAAAGGGTACCCTGCTGGGGAGTGATGTGCGCGAATTGATGGGGGGGGCCTATCTCATAACACCGGCATGTGAATTTGTTCTCTACGAAGGCGACTCCATCATGTATTTCAGCGACGGTATTACGGAAGCACACGCCGAAGATGATCTGTCGAAGGAATTCGGCGAATCAAGGGTCGAGAATGTTCTCCGGAGAAGTTTTGACCTTGCACCGCAGATTGTGATTCAGGAGCTCTTTGACACGGTGTATGATTATATTGGCTCAGCTGAACAGCAGAAAGACGACATGACGGCAGTATTGATTGAATTTCCTCTTGTCAGGGGTTAAAAACTTGACAAAATAGTTTCACTCCGATTTTATACTCATCGATAGTTTAATAAGGATCACCAACAATATTTTTCGAAAAGCACTCGCCCGACTGAATGAGGTGCGGCAAGCAACGCTATAGCGGGGTGAGGGCATCGCAACGATTATAAATGTATATAATACGCGGTCACAGTATTAGTTGAATTTTCAAGTAAATGGAGGTTTGCATGTGGAAGATACCCTGAATAAAATTGAGAAGCTCTCCCTTCTTCATGATTATCTCACCCCCGATATCATTAAAGAAAAAAATGTTAAACTCGGCCTTCGCAATCCTGACGGGACCGGCGTAATCGTCGGTATAACCACCAAGGGGCGCGTGGAAGGATATAAGAAAATTTTCCAAGCAAATGATCCGAAAAAATATTCATTACAGCAGATCCCCGGAAAACTTTTTTATTGCGGATATGATGTCGAAAAAATTGTCAAAAAACTTGATGAAGAGAAGCGGTTTGGTTTCGATGAAGTGACATATCTGCTCCTTACCGGTGAGCTTCCCGGCGCCCGCGATCTTGAAAAATTTTCTGAAGAAATAGCGAAAAGAAGGGCGCTTACAAAATCCGAAAGGAAAATCATCATGGAGGAGGTGCAGAACGACAACCAGATGTATGCACTCCACAGCGTTGTTTCACATATGAGCAGATGCGATTTAAATCCTGATTCGAATGACCTGCGGGACGTCAGCCGCCAGTGTATTAATCTGATCTCTAAAGTCCCGACGATCGTTGCGACAAACTATACATTCTTGCGATTCAGCAAGGGGGCTGACCTGCGCATGCTGGCGCCGCGGCCTGATCTTTCGACTGCAGAGAATTTTCTCTATATTTTGAAAGGATATATTCCTGATTCCTACGAGGCCCATCTTTTCGATAGAGCGCTTATCATGCATGCTGAGCACGGCGGTGGAAATAATTCCACCTTCTCGGTGAGGACCGTATCTTCAAGCGGAGCCAATACCTATATGGCCATCGGTTCCGGGATTGCCTCATTGAGCGGATACCTCCACGGCGGCGCTAATGAACATGTTACAATCATGATGAAAGATCTGAAGGCACATGTGAAAAATTGGAGCAGTGATAAGCAGATAACAGCATACCTGAAGAAAGTCCTTGATAAAAAAGCCGGTGATAAATCCGGGAAAATTTACGGATTCGGCCATGCCGTGTATACGGTATCCGACCCGAGGGCCCTTATTTTCAGGGAACATGTGAGGCGGCTTGCGGAGATGAAGGATGCCCTTGAAGAGTTGTATCTCTATGAAAAAGTGCATGTAATCGGTGAGCAACTCCTCGCGGAAAAGAAAGGTTCGCCGGTCTGTGCTAATGTTGATTTCTATTCCGGCTTTATTTATAAGCTGATGGGGATACCACGAGAGATTTTCACGCCGATTTTCGCAATGGCCAGGGTCGTGGGCTGGTCGGCGCATAGGATAGAGCAGATCATACAGGGAAAGATAATTCGTCCCGCATACCTATCGGTCAGCACGGAAGAGAAGGATTACGCCGCTCTCGCGGATCGCGGGTGAAAAAGCATGTCGCGGGATGTGATAGAATCGGGAATGAATACATCGAGTGACACATATCATACTCCACTTTATTACTGTCCGTTGTGTGGTTCAGCCGCAATCAAGCCGTTATACCGCATAACGCGATATGACCCGCCGTTTAATGTCGACCAGTGTCATGTGTGCAGTTTTATTTTTTCAAACCCCCGGTTTAATGATGAGATTATCAAGAATTTTTACAATCAGGATTATTATGCCGGCAAAGCGGAATATTCGTATTATGATGAACGCACCGCAAAAAAATTCGCACGGCACGTATGGGAAAAGAGGATTGAGGTGATCCGCAGTCATGTTGACGGGGGTAATTTACTCGATGTGGGCGCCGCGTTCGGCGGATTTCTTGAATGCGCCCTGAAATATTACATCCCCCACGGGATTGAACTCTCATCGTATGCTGCTGGACACGCACTCCAGCTGCTTGGAGACAGGATACACAATGGCACGCTGGCTGATCATCCGTTTCCCAGAGACTCCTTTTCGGTCATAACAATGATAGAAGTTATTGAACATATGCACAATCCCGCTGTTGCTGTCGCTGAATGCTACAGACTGCTGAAACAGAGGGGACTCCTGGTTATACAGACAGCAAATATGGACGGCCTCCAGGCAAAAATGCTTAAGGATAGATACGCATATTTTATGCCGGGCCATCTCTCCTATTTTTCAGCGAAGAACCTTACGCAGCTCCTTCACAAGGCAGGTTTTTCGAAGATCAAAATTTATTATCCTGTTGAATTCGGCCTGCTCCCTAAATTGCGCAAGTCCCGTTATGCCTTTACATCGCTTCTGGACTACCGCAGCTGGTTCAGGATCGCCATCTACCATATGTTAGGAAAAATTCATTATGGAAATTTTGCGGCAACCAGCTCCATGGTCGTTTATGCGTTTAAATGAATCCCCTAAAAAGTGGTCCCTATCCTGGCAATCATCCGCACTGAGTGAAGTTTTTTCCCTATAAAAGAGATATGCTGGTAATCGCTTCCTACTTCCATGAAACCATATCTAAGGAAAATATAGCGTACAGCAAAGCCGGCATAAAGATAGGGGTCCAGGGAAATGCTTGATTCTTTTGAACTTTTTAAAAATCTCAGGACCGAGTAGGCGATGCCGGCCCCGCCACGGAGGACAAAATAAACCGGGAGTCCGTAATTGTTGGCATAGAACAGCCCTCCGCTGACGATATAGGTGGTAAGATCGCCGTAAAAGAGATTGTTTGAGTTGTTCAGCGGATATTGCATGAAATCGAAGATGAGTTCAACCCCAAGATTTTTTATGATCGGCAGGCGCTTCCCAACCGGGTTTTCGAATCCA
Source organism: Spirochaetota bacterium (assembly GCA_041306585.1). GTDB lineage: Bacteria > Spirochaetota > UBA4802 > UBA4802 > UBA5550 > JBFZEZ01. The sequence goes on from JBFZEZ010000480.1 coordinate 4,952, forward strand.
ATATAAAAATTAAAGCCGTAGAATGAACCAATGCCGTATCTGTTCCATTCCGGCAAAAGAAAATTATATGATCCCCCTGCACCGATGAACACTCCCAAACGTTTTGATAATCCGGCAACAGTAAACGCGTGCTTGGTTTTTTTTGGTGGAGATACCTTCGGTGTGACTGTAATGACATTGCTGACAGTTTTCGAGAAATTATCAGTATTCGAAATTATGAGCGAGTAGATACCAGCTGAAAGTTTGTCGGGGTTTATCGTAATGAATATTGATGTTTCCGATTGACGTGATACTTTTTCAGGTTTATAAAGCTCGTTCCCCAGCATAAGGGCAACTGAGCACTCTTCGGCAAATCGATTACCGGTAATGGTTATTTCCACATCGCCCTCTCCAGGGGTGAGGGTTGACCTGGACAGGCCATAGATGGCAGGGTTTGATCCAATGTTTATAGAATCATTGGAACGGATTTCACGGTTCCCGGGATTAACGATGATGATTTTGTAATATCCTGTTTCGAGATTCGCCGGGGAAAATGAGACAAAAAGACTCTCCGGGGAAATGAATGCCGCTGTTACAGGGAATGTCCCCGTTCGTCCTTCAAGTGAGACGCTGCAGCCTTTTTGGAAATTCGAACCGGTGACAGTTATTGCCGCAGATTGCAGCTCGCTGTTGAATTCCAATGGTGCGATTGAAGATATATCAGGAGAGAGGGCTTTTTTTAGCGTGATAGTGGACCATTCCGAGCTGACCGATACTTTTTTGAATTTATTCAAGGCTAAAATTCTGATCTTATAATCCCCGGCAGGGAGGGTGATATCCAGTTCGGTGCTGCTGGTCTTTTTTATGAGCACGGTCTGATTGCTCATGTTTTTAATTTCAACCTGGTACCCTTCCGCAAGGGGTACTTCTTTCCATTTAATTTGGGCTTTGTCCCCTGCAAGGAGATTGGTTCCTGATAAGAGGATATATACGCTCAATGCTGTTATTGTCAATTTTATTCGCATGGCTTTCATTACCCTATTGGACATAGAGAGTATTTGGAGAAATAATTTCAGGTTTTTCATCTGGTTCCTGTAAAATTATGTTAAAGGTAGACCTTTTTAAAGGGCTTCTCCTTGTTATTTTTTTATAATAATCAGTGATTCCCTGGATTTCCAGGGTGAAAACCCCTTTGTCGAGTAGTTCAAGTTTTTTCAAGGTAAATTCTGTCCATCTCGTATCAGTCTGGTAAATAAGACGCTGTGCCCCCCCTTTCGTATGGTAAATTTTTATATTGTAAAGGGTGGCATCGGGGACTCTTTTCCATGAAAATGTGATGGTATCTTTTATCGTCATGTCCACTTTCTGGTTATCGCGGGGGAATATAATTTCAGGTTCTTCAAGGGCTGTGCTCCCAAACACGAGCGGCACGACGTCGCTTGATGTAATTATATTCTTGTTTTTATCGAGAAGAGAAACTTTCCAAAAGGCCGGGTGTGGTATTTTTTCAGTGAATGTCGCTTTTGCTTCTTTTGTATATTTTTTGGCAATTGTACTGGTACATTGTCTATCAGCTGCAATTTGTACGAGGTAGTTTCCTGAGGAGTTTGAATCATTCCACTTCAGTGTTATCCCGTTTTTATCCTGAATGGCTGCGGGAACTTCCTCTCCGGTGATTCCAAGCACAATTTTTTTAAGCCCGGTTACCCTGAATGCCCGCGGTGGTGACGATTGGCCGCGAGAATTGAGGGTATTTAAGCCGGTGACCGTGAAGTAATAGGTGCCGGCCGGAAGCCGGTTGGTGAGGGAATAAAAGTTTTCGGATGTTTCCGATTTTACAACCGGTTTTTTACCTTCTTTATCAGTGGAGATTTTAACTTCATAGTGTGCTATGCCTTCCTCCGGGTCCCAGTTGAAAACGGTTGGTTTATCACTGGTCCCTAAAGCGCTTACCTCTTCATTCTCACGGGGTGAAATGACTTCAGGGGTGGGGATTGTCCGGGAAATGCTGATATTAAACATGCTTGTCCATGTATTTTTTTTCGGCGCCGCATTGCCGAAATCATATGTGCTCACGACAGTCCAGTAATAAGTGCCGGGACCGAGTTTGTCCGTTGCAATTGAAGTGGATTGGGAGGGGAGTTTCAGGATGATATTTTTCATCCCTGGATCAGACCCTATAATGACTTCGTATGATGCAGCGATTTCACCTTTGACCCAGTTGAATGACACGATCGGATTTGATCCAAAGGACGCGAATTTTGCGCCGGATGCCGGGTTGAGCGGTTTTGTCTGTGTATCGTGCAGTACTACGAATTTTCGTGTCTCCGAAAGTTCCTGCCCGGTCCCCGGCTTTCTGACGCGCCAGTAGTACGTGCCGGGAATGAGACGTGAACTCCAGACCGTTTCGGGGCCGGCATGCGATTGAATGACGGACGCGAAAGAGGCGATGGAGGATATTTCGAATAACAGGTTCTGGTTTTTTTCGGTCTTCCAATTGAATATAACCTGCTCCTGATCGGCGTGTGTCACGATGAAGCTGTCAGCCATAGGTTTCAGTAGTTTTACGGTTTTTTCTACCACTTTGGTCCCTGCGTCCGTTATGAGCGCTCCTTTGTTGTCTGTTATGGCAGTAGTACCTTTTTTTGTTTTGATTACGGCGGAACCTGATGAAACGTTTACCTTCAGGGATGTATCTGCATGTTTTGACAATTGCAGTTGGCCTTTTTCCATCTCAATAGTATTATCTCCGGATGAGATGTTCAGTTTTGCCGTGGAATCGGTATTCCTCGCTGAAATGGATCCATTCGTGAAATTTATTTTTGCCCCGGCCTTTGTCCAGTTCAGATAAATGAATGTGTTTTCACCAATTTCGAGCTCAGTTTTGTCCTTGAATTTTATAATGGAGAGTGAATCGGATGATGTTCGGATCGTGTCAAAATTGTATATGGGTGCGTTCTGCTTCACATCTTCCCAGATGATCTCGCCGGTGTATTTCCGTTCAGCAATTTTTTTCTTGAACGTTATTGTTCCGATGTGCGCTGCGGATGCATGCTCTATTCGATGCGAGAAATCGATGTAGAGCATAACCGAGGAGATGATGATAACGGTGACGCACGCTGCCGGTATTATGTGATCTTTTTTCATGACTTTTAAATTTTCCTCTTTCTGCCGGGTTTCTTCTCCCCGTCAGCTTCGAGGATTTCGTATTTTTTTTCTTGAAAATCGACATCGCCGGCATCAATTTTTTTTGTATCGATATCGAGCATTTTGCGTAGGGATTCGATATTTTTCGGCCCTGCTGGGTCATCCTGGCGCCCGAGCACAGCGTATATCTGCAGGGTTTTTTCCTTTCCCTTGACCGTGATCGGCTGCATTTTTTCCACAAGGAATATGTCCTTTACCTGTTTATACGAATCTTCGGAGATGAGGATATCGGTGCCGAATGGTTTGTTCAGGGACTCGATGCGCGATGCGAGATTGACCGCATCCCCGATGACCGTGTATTCCATCTTGTCCTGGGAACCGATCTGGCCTGCGAGTACGGGTCCGGTGTTGATCCCGCACCCGATCCTGATGATAGGTTTTTTTGTGCCTCCCCGGCCGCTATTGAATTCAATGAGTGAATTCCGCATGAGGAGTGCGCCATTAATTGCGTTCTCGGTGTCGTTGCCGTACGACACGGGAGCCCCCCATACGGCCATGACTGCGTCACCGATGAATTTATCGACAACGCCGTGGGTTTCATTCACGCATTGCACCATGCGGCTCATATACTGGTTCAGGAATTCCACAACCTCCTCAGGTTCGAGCTTTTCGGAAATGGAGGTAAACGACCGTATGTCAGAGAAAAATACCGCGACATGCTTCCGTTCTCCGCCGAGGGCTATCTCTCCGCGAAGTACGCGTTCCGCTATCTCTTTGTTCACGAATTTGCCAAACGCCACTTTTATTTTTTCACGCTCAGCAAGTCCCTGTCCCATCTGCTGGAATGACCTCATAAGGGTACCGAGTTCGTTTCTCGGAAATCTGTTAAAAGTCATCTCAAACCGGCCTTCCTCCACTTCATGGGTCGCTTTGACGAGGCGGATGATCGGTTTTATCAGTGTTTTTGAGAAGAAATAAACTATGAATATCGAGGATGCGAGTACGATCAATGTAATAAGTATGTTCCTGTGTTGTATGCGGTAAACCTCGGCAAAGGCCTTAGATTCAAGCACAGTCACGATGACGCAGGTATTTGCAAATCCGACCTTATAGAAGGCCCCGAGATAGAATTCCCCTTTGTCATCGCGGAACCTTGTGAGGCTATTGTTTACCGGGCTCGTCATCATAAGCTTTACGATCGGGATATTTTTATAATTGATTTTCGCTTTCACCAGGGAGGTGTCGTTATGTGCGATTAAATCACCGTCACCGTTAACGATATAGGGCATGGTGATCCCTGAGGTGCGTACGGAATCGAGGAACCGGTTCATGCTCACAAGCGCAATCAGGATTGAATCCGCAGCGGTTTCCGATTTTTTTGTATAGGGCGCGCTGATCGCAATAACCGGTATTCTTAACCTCTGTGAAATGTTGTGCACGACCTCGAGCATGGAAAAGCTCTTTATAAATACATTTCCATCGGCGATGATGGCATCCCTGATTTCCTGCCTTGAAATACCGTTTTTTTCGAGAAATGCCATATTGTAGACGGCAGCCTGCGGTGAAAGGCCGCCTTTGTCCGGTTCAGCTATGCCGACATATATGATATCTTTATCATCCTCGAATAACTGCTCTGCAAGGACCTCATCATTGGTAAGATCCTTGATCCGTTTTGCTGCGCCTGCAGCAAATTTGATGATTGTCTGAAAATCGGTTTTAACCTTGAGGGATATGATCTGCGATATTGCATGGTTGTTCTCTTCGATCCGCACCTGGCTTTCTTTCTTAAAGAAATCCGTTGCCAGGAATATCATCGCTGATAGTGAGATAATAAGGATAAGTGAAATTATTGTTATAAGCTCGGCGCCCAGTGTGATGTGAAATC
>JBFZEZ010000481.1:0-3763 GCA_041306585.1 Spirochaetota bacterium
ATATTCCCGTCACATCGCTTGTAACCTTAGACCCATTTGCAACAGCTTATGAAGGTTTTCTAAATGTCAGTATTATATTTCGTATAGCTGATCAATACGAAGGGGCAAAGTGATATTTTTATAAATGATGTGACGTCCCGAATGCATCGTTGCACCTTTCAATAGCGAGCCTGAGTCCCCTGAGAAGATGTGTCCGTAAATCCGATACATCAGGAATGATCCAGTCAACCAGGCCGGTTTTGACCGCATCATTCCCCCCCCGTGCCTTATCCAGATAGTGTCCGATGAATTGAGCCCTGAATTCATCGGCTTCATTCTTTTTATCTTCATCGTAGAGCTTGATGAATTTTTTACCGTATAATAGGTCAAATGCGACATCTGCTCCAATTACTGCCATTACACTTTTTTCAAGTGCGAGGTAAACAATACCGGGCCTTAAAAATTTATTGAAGGCCTGAATGAGCCTTCCCCCGTAATTTTGATTAAGCACGACTGAAACGACAGGGATTTCACCAAGAATATTCATGTCAAGGGATTCCGCGCCGATAGCCTGAATCCGGTAACGCTCCTGTTTTGATCCCGGGACGAATCCTGAAGAATTGGAGAGCATGACAAGGGGGATGCTGCTTCTGTTTAAAAATTCAGTAAAAAATCTGAATTTTTCAGTCCCCGCGGCATCAGCCCCGCCCCCCTGCATGAGCGGCTGGTCCGCGATGATCCCGACCGTGGTCCCTTCAAGCATTGCCAGGCCGGTAATAAGATGCGGTCCTGCGGCAGGATCATTCATTTTTTTGAAAAACTCAATAAATGAACCGACATCAAAGGTTTTTTCAATTACGGATGTTATCATGTCATATGGTTTTGTCATATCCTTCGGAATGTCCGGTCGAGACATGGGAGGTAAAAACGTGGGTTCTTTAACAAGAGGGTCGATCATCCCGATGATTTTCCCTGAAAGAAGACATGCTTCATCGAACGATGAAACTATAAACGCAGAATTCATCTTTGCAAAAGCGTAGTCAAAGGTTGAAATTTTTTTACTGCTGATAAATATTACTGCATCTGCAGCAGAATTTATATCTGAGCATTTGAGACCTGAAGGGTCTGTTATTATGTTAATACGAACCCCGATTTTTCTATGCAGCGTATTCATAAAATCAAGCCGTGAACGCATGCTGATGTTTTCGTGATAATCCGGCACCTGCTGCCAGCGTTTGCCAAAGACAAAAATCTGGTGAGATGCAGTCCGGTGTGCGATTTTTAAAAGTTCCCTGGCGCGGATTATTGAAGCATTTGATCTGAGACCCGAGTGGGTTCGCGGCCCCATTATAAGGACCCTATGTCCGTCGATGGTACAGAAACCTCCGATAAGGGTTTCAGCTGAATAATATTGTGCTTTAAAAGGCCAGAAAAAACCGTGATCAACATTGTGCCTTATAATTTCTTCATCAAAAACAATGAGCCCTTTATCAATATCCGGTGAATTTATTGATTTTCTGGTTATCCGGTAATTACGAAGTGATCTTTTTCTGCTGAAAAGATTATGGATATCAATAATATAATTGACCAGTTGTACTTTGTCACGGGCAATTAAATCTACTATGCCGGTCCATGTTCCCAGAATTTTTGCTCCACCGATCTCGTAATTGGAAATGTCCTCTCCAATGACCGAGCGAATGATATTGGACCCCGTAAGGACGCGGTATGATTCTTCGGAATCAAGTAATATTTGTATCGACGCCTGGCTCGAGCCGTAAACATCCAAACCGGCAGATGAACCGATCCCAACCGCGATACATTGAAAAATCCGGTGAGCTGAATCGAGTGATTCGAATGATAATTCAAATGTTTCGTCAAGTTCCCTGAAAAGGGTGCGGAGTCGTTCATCAGGAACATGCAGTATGAATTTTTTAAATGTAGCGCTATCCGCTCTTTCGGCGAGGAGGGTGTTCATCATAAAGCCCTCACCCCCCCTGTTCAATGAGATAACCCCTTCGCCGATATTCGCACCAGCGCTATCGTTCCAGATGTATAAAGGCCAATCCTTGAGATAAGCGATATAGGCGGCAGCAATATATTTAAGTCCTTCACGGTTTCCGGTTGCCCCACCGCTTACCCTGGAATCCTTCATGTAAAAACATGCGGGAATACTGCAGATTGTTCCATAAAAAATTTTCGACGCTACCGGCCTGTTTATGGCAAATGAATCCTGTTCCATAACCTCATCAATTGATGGAATACGAATTTCGCATATTGTACCGGGATCAAAGCACTCAGCGGCCCAGGCTTCGATAGGCCATTTCTGAATTTTTAATAATCTCTGATCAGGGAGCGATCCTTTTCCTTTAATGTAATATGGATTTTGTTTATCGATTTCGAGCAATATATCGCTTTTGATTGAATCGTTTTCAAGCCTGCATATTAATGTTTTATTGTGAGATGTGCCTTGCTCAAAATGACTCGTATCAATACTGACAAGCACATTATTGATAGTGTGATCCGAAAAAAATGGGCGTAACGTTTTTATCGGTACTATGAATGTATTATAATCGATTTGGCCTTTATTAATATGAGCATGGGACATGCACAGTTCGAGTCCTTTCACAATTATTTCGATTCGATTTCCTTCATGTGGTTGTATCTCCCGATAAATGTTGAGAACAGCGCCTGCTGTACAAAGAAGGTCACCGATATCTGCCCATGAATTTTCATCACCTTTGGCATCAAAATAAATGAATGCTGTATGATAGATATGGTCTGAATCATTATGAACGATTTCATAATTGACGATACGAGGGTCAGGAGAAAAAAGATTTTTAATGGCGTGGTTATTTAAAATTAAAAAATCAATTTTCGTTTTGATCTCTGTGCATGCCCATTCCGGCAGATTTCCGGGCAATAAACCTGCATTGACGGGATTGCGGAAATCAGCGCAGAGTTTTCTTAACTCATCCATGGTTATATTGCAATATCTGGGGAGATAATCCTTTGCGGGGACTTCATTTTCACGCGCTTTCGGAAATCTGGAAGGAGCACCTTCCCCGGTCTGTTTTATCATTATTGATTTTCGAATAAATTTGACCAGTGCATCATCACGCTCTGCCTGTTCGAGCTCCATGAGGTTCATGAGGTCCGCATACATGTCATGGGTCTCCCTTCCTGATTGTGTAAAGAGGTGAACCATGTCCTTTATCATTTCAATATTATCAAGGCAAAATTCATACGCGCGTTTGAATAAATAAAAACCATATTGCTGAAGCATACGTTTAGTATCAGGCCTACCCTGCCATGCATTGATGCCGTAGAAACCAAGCACTTCATGTATAAGATCCAGGAATGATTCCGAAAAAACAGCATTCGTTGAGCGGCCATGAGATATAAATAAGCTGAGCTGTTCGCCGTAAGAGAGGTTCCCTTCGAGGATGACAGGTGAAAAAAGACGTTTGATTGAGGCATAATGACGGAAGATCTTTTTGATGATTGCAACTCCTGATTCATCGAGGGGGATATTTGTTTCGTGCGTGGAAAGCTTTTTCAGGAGATACTTTATACGATCAATTATTTTTTCACGGGTCAGGAAATTCTGGAATAAAGAAAGGGCGATGGATAGAATTTCATTAAGATAATAATGCGAATCACGAAGAATTTTGAGTTCATAGTCGTCTTCCAGAATTATTTCAAAGAGGTCCCTTTTGGAAGAGATATTGATTCCGTCAGTAGTATCTGCATCCATGACCGGCCGTTTTTTCTTTTGTTCCTTTTT
>JBFZEZ010000482.1:0-3847 GCA_041306585.1 Spirochaetota bacterium
ATCCCCCCTCTGCGAATGCGTCTGGTCCGTTATTTCTTGTACTGAGCGAAGCCGAAGTATGGATTATATTCATCGAGGAGCCGGTGGAAGTGGCCGACGCTTTTCCGCACGTCCTGTGCGGAGTCGGCATTAGAACATCCTGTTCATCAGCCGGAATGTGGACATGTATCAAAACACGCGCCGGACGGGTGGAGAGAGAAAATAATATTTTCCTGGGGCGCGGCTCATCGCAAAGATTTACGAAGAAGACCTTCTTGCTTGTCCCCGATGTGGCGCTGAAATGAAGATACTGGCAGATTGTTTTTTAATGCAGAGGCTTTTGGGGAGTTTTAAAAAGTAAAAATTGAATCAGTTTGATGAATTTTTACAAATTTTGATTAAATTTCTTGATTCCTGGCTATCGTTGCTCCTATCATTAAAAAAGGTTTGACGAATAAACAGAACATGTTTCATTATATTTACAATTGCAAAACTCATTATGCATAAAGTATCAATTACCAAGAGATAATACGTACGGAGGGGACCGATGATAAACACAATTAGAATAATGGCTGTTTCGATTTCTGCCTGCATAATGATTCTTTTTTTTGAAACAACCTCCTTTTCCACGACCCATTTATTAAAAATGCAAACGGTATACGTGCCTGTTTATGCTATAATATTTCACGGTGATAGGGACAATATTTTCAATCTCACGGCCACCGTCAGCATTCGGAACACCGACATAAAACGTCCCCTGGTGCTCGAATCCGTGGATTATTATGACACTGGAGGAAAACTGATTAAAAAATATCTCCCGCAGCCACGCAAGCTAAAGCCGCTTGAATCTATCCATTACATAGTCAAGGAATCAGACGTGGATGGCGGTCCAGGAGCAAACTTTATCGTGAAATGGCATTCGGACAAACCGGTGAGTACGCCCCTTATTGAATCTATCATGATAGGGACCAGGAACCAACAGGGCATTTCGTTTGTTTCACGAGGGGTCATCATTACAGAGAAATAATCAACATGGCCGGGAAATCACTGTGACTTCCCGTTCCGGCACTTCGTCGGTGTGGTCTTCATTATCTTTACAAACGCGCGCTTAAACGTGGTAAGGCTTTCGAATCCGCCAGCATCGATTTACTTATATCCCGAACACTACGAGTCATAGACATTTCTATCACAGTCATATAAAATTGCATTTTTTACGAATTCAATTAGTATTTAATCATGCTACACTTTATTAAGCTCATATCTTAGATAACACGCGGAGGGACATATGCTGAGCCTGGTACAAAAAATTTCCGACCACATGGTTGACAAAAAAAATTATTATCTCATCGGACTCATCCTAATAATGCTCCTGGGTGGATTTTTTTTAAAAAACCTCCGGATTGAAAACTCACTCAATGTCTGGTTTCTTGAAGAAGACATCACCTTGAAATTATACACCGAATTTAAAGCTATTTATGGCACCGATGAGGTTATAATGACCCTCGTTGATGCCGGCGGGAAGGGCATTTACGACAAGGAGTATGTCGAAAAGATTTATGATATTTCAAAAAAAATTGAAGCACATGACCTAATAAAACGCGTATCTTCGATCACGAACGCGACATCCATCCGCGGTAAAACGGGGCTCCTCGAAATAGAAAAAATGCTGCCTGATCGCCCATCTGCGGATTTTAAAAGCGATGAACTGAAAAAACGGCTTACCGGAAGCCCACTATGGAGAAAGCTTTTACTTAACAATGACGGGAAAGCGACGGTCCTGATAATCGAGCCTGAATCGGACAAGGACATTGATCGGGAGCGCCCGGTCATTCTTGCCGCAATACGGGAAGCCCTCAACGGCGTGCCGGCAAAAATTTGCGGAATGGGGGTTGTCTATGACGAAATCAACTCAATCACTATGAAAGAAAGCGGTATCTTTTTCTTCATCTCTTTCCTGATTCTCATCGGGTCCCTCTATTTCTTCTTCAGAAAAGTATCAGTCATTGTCGCAGCCGTTATGACGATAATTATTTCAATAGGTATTTACCTGGGGATATACGGCATGTCTGGAAAGACACTGGACATGATGTCAGCCATAATACCCTCCCTGATCAGCATCCTCGCTCTCTCCGAGATAATCCATATTTTTTCACATTACGACAAAACACCCGCAGGTCCAAACCGTCTTAAACGCAACCTGCATTACATCCTTCTTCCTTGCCTCTTTACAAGCATAACCAGCGCGGTGGGTTTTTTCGGACTTGTTTCAAGCCCTATGGCCATTTTGAAAAATTTCGGTTATTTTTCGTCAATCGGGATTATCATCGGCTTCGTCGTCACCATCATCGTTTGCAACTGGGTAATCGGGAGGATGGAGCAAAGGAAAGGCGTGGTAAGCTATGATACATCCCTTGAAACCGTTGAAGAACACGATTTTTTTGATCGTTTGCTCCGAAAACTCAACCAGATGAACAGGACCTACTACAAGCAGATTATCGTGGTAAGCTTTTTCCTCCTTGCCATCGCGGTATGGGGCATCACCAAGCTCAGCGTCGACACTTACAGCATCGATCTGCTGCTTGACTCAAACAGCGTTAAGAAAGACTCTGATTACATTGAAAAAAGCTATGGATTTTATCTCCCCCTTGAGGTCAGGCTGCGCCCCCGTAACGCCGACGGAGTAAAGGACCCGTCATTCCTGAAAAAACTTGAACAGGTGCAAATAGAATTCGCAAAACAGCCGACCTTCCAGAGGGCAACATCATTTGCCGACCTTGTCAAGGAAATCAACATGGCCCTGAACGACGGGAAGAAAAGCGAATACAGGATCCCCGACACGAGGGACATGATCGCACAGGAATTATTGCTGTATGAAATGGACGAGGAGAACACACTGAGTTCATTCGTCAATGCCGATTATACTGAAGCGCGGCTCACGTTAAGCTGCAAGATGGGAAGCGCCAAGACGATCGGAAGGTACATCAAGGAAGCTGAAAAAATACTTGTCGCCGGGTTCGGAAACGATGTTGAGTTTAAATTCGGCGGTTATGGCCCCTTGTACGTCAAGCTGATTGAGTATATTACGATCAGCCAGGTTACAAGTTTCCCCCTTTCAATCCTTATCATCTTCGGTATGCTTGCCATTCTTTTCCGTTCGCTTTCAGTCATAATCATGGGGATAATACCCAATCTTTTCCCTATATTTCTCACTCTTGCCTTCATGGGATGGTCAGGCATCAACCTCGATATCGCGACTGTCACAATAGCCTCAATCGTCATCGGTATCGCGGTGGATGACACGATACATTTTATCTTCATGTACCGGAAAAAACGCGGCGAGGGAGCCAGTGTCGCAGAAGCGGTTGAAGTAACGGTCCTGACGACAGGAAAGGCCATAATCATTACAAGCCTTCTGCTTGTGGTCGGGTTCATGGTCTTTCTACTGGCGAGCATCAAGTCGATCATTTTTTTCGGACTCCTGATATCGGTGACCATGATAGCGGGAATAGCCTGTGATTTGATAATGCTCCCGGCGATGTTGCTGTTCTTCGCGAAAAAGAAATAATATGACCGGGATACCCGTAATGCAGGTGGTTTTCAATATAATCAGACAAGCGGTTGATTGACAATGGGAATAGCCGAGGATCTCATTATAATAATAGTGGTTTCGCCAGTTCTGTCATATATGAAAAGTAATACGGAAAATTTCGTCTTGAAAGAATCACTCATTTTGCAGAAACATTGCTAACCTGCGGGGATTACACAAACGGGGTTGCCCGAATACAATGCACAGACCCTGATTGCCGGCACGGCCGTTCTCGGCCATCCGTGGCCTTCACGGCATAAGGACATCCCTGTCCAAAAATAC
>JBFZEZ010000483.1:0-4767 GCA_041306585.1 Spirochaetota bacterium
ACTTCAAGTCGTTTCTTGGCGACTTAAAGCATCTTGTCCATGTCACCGAAGCTCATTGCGCCAGTCGGGCAGGTCTTCACGCACATCGGCAGCAGACCCTCATGGACACGTTCATTGCACATATCGCATTTGTTGATGACCCCGGTCTTTTCATCCTTACGGGGGACATCGTATGAACAATAATTGCGCATTTCAGTGATCGCCTCGGCCGGCATTGTTTTTGTTGATTCGTCATATATAACTGCGCCGGTTTCCTGATCAATGTTTACCGCACCTTTTAAAAATCCATCGGCAGCCTCCTTGCAGGGGGGCTCGACACAGTGACGGCACTGATCGGGGAAAAAGTTCCATCTGACGCGTCCCTTTTCTTTGTGTTCACAAAAGCGGACGATTTTATAGTTCAGGGGATTGAGATCGGGCGGGTTCTGATGGCTCCCCCATCCCAGCTGCGTTGTCTTGTTAGCAGCGAAGCCCTGCCATTCTTTACAGGCCACCTGGCATCCGCGGCAGGCGGTACATCTCGTTGTATCTATAAAAAACATTTTTGACATAGCATCCTCCATTTAATTCAGCTGCCGGGAGCAGTATCCCGGCAGCAGTTTTCAATTACTCCAATTCAGTTAGCTTAAGCTTATTTGCTTTCCTGACATTCACACAACAGGCCTTGTATTCAGGAATTGAAGTATTCGGATCCCCGACAAAATTGGTCAAACGGTTTGTGGCATCGCCTATACCTTTTTTTGTCCACCCGAATGCAAAAGGCATACCAACCAGATGAACCGTTTTACCCTGAATCTTAAATGGGGTTATACGCACTGTCACCATAGCCACAGCCTCAACTTTTCCCCGTACGCTTTCAACGATAACAGGGTCCCCGTTTTTGATCCCCTTTTCTTTTGCCAACTCATGGCTCATCTCGACATACTGCATAGGCTCAGCTTCAAGGAGTGACGCAACATTCCTTGTTTCACTTCCACCGCACCAGTGTTCAGTCAGGCTATATGTTGTGAGCACGATCGGGTACTTCGGATCAGCAGGAGGCGCCAGTTTATCGAATTCGCTTGTGGTAATCTTGGCGCATGGATTACTGAGCTGAGCAGAGAAGCCGTGATTACGCACCGGGGTTTCAATCGGCTCATAGTGCTCCGGCAGCGGACCATCGACAAGACCCGATCCGAAAAGCTGCCCCACACCGTCTTTAGTCATGATAAAGGGATATTTCCCCTTCTCTAACGCCAGAGGTGCCGCACCGCCATCAGGAACATCTCCGATCCATTTACTCCCGTCCCATGCAATGACAGTCCGGGACGCATCCCACGGTTTGCCGTTCGGGTCGACCGAAGCCCTGTTGTATATAATCCTTCTGTTCATGGGCCATGCCCATGCATAATTCGGGAACAGGCCGATTTTTGCCTGCAGCTCTGTCTGCTGACGGCTTGTGCGTTTGAACTTATTTCCATCCTCATCGGTATACGCACCTGCTATGATCCAGCACAGGGACGCTGTTGAACCATCATCAGCAAAATCGGGGAGACCGCTGAGCTGTTTGCCTTTTTTCGGACCGCTGGTGAATTGGCCGTTGATCCTCCTGGCAATAACATCCGCGTCGTACTTATCATACCAGTTCAGGTTCACGATAGGTTCTTTGAATGTGCCGCCTTCCTTATTATAAAGTTCCCGCAGCTTGTTCATGATCTCTATCATGGTCTGTCCCATGGATTTTGATTCACCCCGGGGCTGTGTTGCCTGGTAGTGCCATGATATCCAGCGACCGCTATTGGCAATAGTGCCTTCTTTTTCAACCCGGTGGCACGATGGGAAAAGGAACACTTCTGTTTTGACCTTTTTGGGATCCACGCCCGGACCATGCCAGAACTCGGTTGTTTCATTCTGGTGAATTTCTGAAATATAGAGGAAATCAAGATTCGTCAGTGCCTTCCTGATTTTAGTTGTGTTGGGCAGCGTGTTTGCCGGGTTTGTGGCCCAAATCGATCCCCCCTTGATTTCACCTTTCAGCATTTTATCGTATGTGAAGATGTATGAATAATCCCCCTCGTTAAACGCTTTCGGTGCATCTCCTTTCGGAAGCCAACCGTAGCCGAAATCGTTTTCCTTTGTTGCCGCATCACCAAAATACGCTTTCAGCAAACTGGTTATATATTTCGGCCTGTTGCCCCACCAGTTCACGCTGTTCGGTTCGTTGGTTACCGGGGTGGTGGCTTTGTTGTAATCCGCGAGTGTGGGCATGGTAGCCCGCGGAAGGGGCAGATAACCCGGTAAAATATTATACAGGATGGCATGGTCCGAGGTACCCTGTACGTTCGGTTCCCCGCGGAGAGCGTTGATCCCGCCGCCTGCTATGCCGACATTGCCGAGAAGAAGCTGGAGTATGCCGGCCGTGCGGATATTTTGGACTGCAACGGTATGCTGGGTCCAACCTAATGCGTACAGGATTGATCCCGCTTTATCCGGTTTGCCTGTCGCCGCAAATGCCTCATATACCTTCAGAAGATTTGCCTGGGAAACCCCGGTGATTGCAGAGACTTTGGCAAGATTGTATCGTGAGAAATGTTTCTTAAGGATCTGCATTACACATCGGGGATTTTTATACGTTTTGTCTTTTTTCACCTGGCCTTTTTCATCCACTTCAAACTGCCACGATTTTTTATCATACATTTTTGTTTTAGGATCGTAGCCGGTGAAGAGACCGTTGTTAAAACCATATTTATCGCTCACGATAAATGATGCGTTTGTGTATTCATTGACATATTCTTTGAAATATTTTTCTTTCGTAAGAATGTAGTTAAGCATACCGTTCACAAACGCGATATCTGTTCCCGAGCGCAGGGGTACGTGAAGGTCCGCCCGTGCTGATGTTCTTGAAAATTTGGGATCGACATGGATGATCTTCGCTCCCCTTTCCTCTTTCGCTTTCAAGACCCATTTGAATGATATTGGGTGATGTTCCGCTGCGTTACTTCCAATTATGAGACAACAATCCGTGTTCTTGATATCGATCCAGTGATTCGTCATAGCTCCGCGTCCGAATGATTCCGCCAAACTGGCGACTGTGGGGCTGTGTCAAATACGGGCCTGGTGATCGAGATTGACTATCCCCATGGCGCGAACGGCCTGAACAACAACTGATGCTTCTTCATTGCTCATCTGTGATGAACCCATGTGAAACAGTGAGTCAATGCGGTTTACTTTTTGTCCCGCCGCGTTGGTGAGTTTGAAGTCCTTGTCGCGTGTTTCCTTGATTTTTCTCGCAACTTTATCAAGCATCCAGTCCCAGCTTTTTTCTTCCCATTTTTCGCTGTAAGGTGCGCGGTACATCGGTTTAAGGACCCTGTGGTGGCTGTTGATCATTGACAGCATTGTGGCCCCTTTGGCGCAGAGTGCCCCTTCGCTTACAGGATATCCCGGATCACCCTCGGTGCTCACAACTGCACCGTCTCTGACGTGGGCTATAAAATGGCAGCTCACAGAGCAAAAGGGGCAAATTGAATTTACTTCCGTTGCCCCTTTTATTTTCAGTTCCTTCGCATATACGTGTGCAGCATTTAGATTGATCCCCAGCTCATTAAAGACCGCAAAAGACAAACCGGCACCAGCGGCTTTAATGAAATTTTTTCGGGTTATTTTCACAGCTGACCTCCTCAATTATATTTTTTTTATAAAAATTTCCATATTCACGGGAATGACATGAATAGGTACCCGTACAAAATGACCTATTCCGATAATGTATGTTGATTTAATGTGTGAAATATAATGGGGAGATGTCAATAGTTTTTTTTTAATATACAGATAATTAAATGTGTTAATTTTAACATAACGAAATCTAAAATTTGTTATGTTAAAATTAACACATTTAATTATCTATTCAATTATTCTTTCTTTATGACAGTATATGTTGAGGCTGGTCCCCCGGGCAAACCCGATCATTGTAAGACCGAGTTGCTCAGCCAAGTCGATAGCAAGTCCGGTAGGTGCTGATCGGGATATTATCACAGGGGTCCCGATCCGGGCTGCCTTTATCAGCATTTCTGAAGCAATGCGGCCGCTCAGAATGACAGCCTTATCTTCCGTGCTGATCCTGTTGAGAAAAACATGGCCCATGACGCGGTCAAGGGCATTATGACGGCCGATATCTTCATAGCGCATGAGGATATGGTCCTGATCGGCAATGGCTGCAGTATGGACCCCGCCGGTCAATTGAAAAGTCCCTGATTCTTCATCGAGGTGGCGAACAAGGTCCAGGACCTGGGCTGTAGAAAATGTTACGGAGCTTGTAATAGGGTTGATCTGATTCGTGTCATTAATATAATATAAAGATGGTCTCCCCTTCCCGCAGCAGCTTGCAAAATTGCGGCGAAGAAAATGGTCAATATTCGGGGTCTCAATTTTTGTTTCTACCCACACAACCCCCTGCTGCTCCCGATAGGAATAATCAGATATATCATCAGGGTCCCTGATAAGGCCCTCGCCGGCGAGAAAACCGACCACAAGCTCCTTCTCGAAAATAGGGGAGCATACAAGGGTGGCGAGTTCCTGGTCATTCAGCATAACCGTCAGGGGGATTTCACTGACAACCGGGTCCTCGGTCAACGATCGGCCATCGGCCCTTATTTTATCGACTGTTCTTAATTCGTATATTTTGCGTGCATCCATTATCAGACTCCCTGGTTTCGTTTTAAAAACATGAGATCAGGCAACCAGCGCTTTGACCACGTGATTTATAATTAATTTGTTATATAATCATCTCCA
>JBFZEZ010000484.1:0-2870 GCA_041306585.1 Spirochaetota bacterium
AAAAGAGTAGGATACCCAGGCATCGAGAAGTCCCGGGGTTCCCTTTTCCATCATAAGGGATAGAAGGGCATTAAATCCGCCAACCTGAGCTGAGAAAAGGAGACGTACCCTGTTGATGCAGAAACCTGATGCTTCACCAGTTGCTTTATCATTTGTCACCATTTGACGCTGGCTATTTTCTACTTCTTCGTACAGATACCAGAATTGGATATACCCCCCCACTCGTATGACACTCTCAGGTTCATTTTCATGGAGGTCAGGCTTTGGGGTTTTGAGGTTTTTTTTATTTTCTTCCAGGTCTACATCTGTTTCCGGCTTTGATTGATTCAGAGCCGCAGCCTGTACCCCGGCGCTGTCCTGCAGCGCCTGGGGCCTCGCATAACTGCTATAGAATAAAAGCGTGCTTAGTGTCAATAAAAGACAATAAAATCGAAACATCGAATATCTCACTGAAGATTATGGCCATAGATAACAATTTTTTTATCTGAGATGAGTTTCCATGCGTTGCTACTGATATATTCTTCATATCCTGCAGGCATGGGATCTATACGGATAATACAGGTGCCTTTAACTGCTTTGCCGGCATTGTGGTCATAGGCTGAATTTGAGATGTAATCCCAGCCATCAGATACATTGCTTGACCTCGATCCCCTGTCTGGACGGAAGGGCTTACCTGCATCACCACCGGCATTTGATCTCTGCGGGCGGACAACTCGAAAGGGGCCTTCTCCACCAATTTTACCATCAGTACCCATGTAAGCTGGTTCAAGATCAACGCCATCTCGTTTGTAAGCCACTATCATCCACAGGTTGGTCAGAGCAGAACCGATCTGCAGGTTTTCACATGCTGCAGAATAATTGACAAAATTGTTCATGGGATTTTGCGTATCGATAGGAACCCGATAAAATATGCCATCTGGGAATGTGCCGAGATAATCAAAATTAACAAAATGAAAGGTTTCCTGGTAACCGTCCGGAGCAATTATAGTAAATCCTGTAGCGCCAGTTAGGTCTATGCCGGCAGCTGTAAAAAAATCAGCAATCTTGACACCGCCGAAGGCAACGTAATCATCATATTGCTGCTTGGTTGTATTGAGAAGCATTAGTTGCTCGTGATATGGCATTTTTTTCAATTGCTCCCAGGTGATTTCTTTAATGGGAGCCTGCAGTTGTCCTTCTGCGCTACTGGGGTCACCTGGTAAACGATTTGCTTTTATCTCCTCAATATTTATAGTGCCATCTCCATCGGAATCAAGATTATCAATTTTAGCAAAGGCTGAGATGTTTCTGCCTTTATCATAGTAATCTTTACCGAATTGATTTAGGGTTTTATAATCACTGGTGGGGTATCCTGAAGAATAATCTGATCCCTTTTCGAAATAACGCAGGTGACAATATTCACAGGGGTTTTTTATAGAGTAGGATTTTCCATCTGTTTTCACAACATCACCACCAGTATGACAGGTCTGGCAGTTATCCAAACGTGTGCCGGCAGTACCCTTGTAATAATTTACAAAATTATTCGCATCTCTATCGCTTTCATGTCCTGAATATGAACGTGAAGAAATTGTCTCATCAGACTTTTTTTTGTCATCCATGCACATAACAAAAAATAATGACAGTAAAGCTGTACATGCAGCTATTAGATGTAGTTTAGTTCTCATAGAGCGCTACTCCTGGATGTTTTTATTGAATATCATTTAAATGGGGCAAGATGTTGTCAAATGTTAATTGTAATAATTTGTAATTTTAAGATATTTCATGTAGGAATTTATATTTTCATAGCTTTAGGATAACATAAATCATATATATTTCAAGTTGACAAATCGAAACAGTATTATAGAAAATATTTCTTCTATATATAAACAGAATTTGGTTTTCCTCATTGTCCATTGAAAAAGATGGATTCCCGCCTGCGCGGGAATGACAATGGTAAGGAACATCATCACATTTTAAGTATAAATCACATATTGGAGTATGCGGAATGCCGGACAAAATGATGAATACTAAAGAAGTCGCCGAATATCTCGATATTCATGAAAAACAGGTCTATGCCCTCATCAAGGCAAAAAAAATTCCGTGCACACGGGTCACCGGCAAGTGGCTGTTCCCCAAGGACCTCATCGATGAATGGATTAAAAACAATTCGAACAAAACTGATAAAAAATCTAAAAAGGCTGATGCAGATCATATCGGCAGGGCGCTTCTCGCTGCCGGGAGCAATGATCCTGTTCTCGATGTTCTTTTCACGGCGATGAAACACAAATATCCAACCCTGCATGTATATACCAGCAGCACCGGCAGCACCGATGGATTGAACCAGTTGAAAAACGGCCTGGTTGATATTGCATGGTGTCATCTCCTCGATCCCAATTCCGGGGATTACAATATCCCTTATGTAGCTTCTCAATTCAATGACAGCAAAATCGCAATCGTCCATTTATTTTGTCGCGAACTCGGCCTGGTCGTACAACGCGGGATTTCGCAGGGAATTCAATCAATTGAGGATCTTTCAAAACATGGCGTGTCATTTATCAACAGGCAGAAAGGGTCGGGAACGCGGCTCCTGCTTGATTGGAAACTGCAGGAGTTCGGCATTGATCCATCGACAATAGCGGGTTATGAAAATGAAGTATATACACACCTCGAGGTCGGGCTTTCTATTCTGAGCGGGGAAGCCAACGCCGGTATCGCAACCATTGCCATTGCCAACCTCATGGGATTAGATTTTTATCCTATAAAAAAAGAAAGTTTCGACATGGTGCTGATGCAGCCGACTTTTTTTGACAAGTGGGTCATGGGATTTATCGAGACCCTCAATTCGAAAGAGTTCAAAAACAAGGTGGGCCAATTGGGAAATTACGACTTCA
>JBFZEZ010000485.1:0-4745 GCA_041306585.1 Spirochaetota bacterium
CGGTCGAAGACCGCGGACGTCAGCCTGGAAAAGACCCCCTTCCCATTGTTCCATGATGAGAACCAGCGTTTGATACCGTCAGCAAGGTTATAAAACAGGAGCCCGTTTTTTTCATCGGAAACGAGAAGGTAACCGGCATACGACGATATCCCCCTTGGCAATTCAAGCCCGAGATCAGACAGGTTCTCAATGAAATTCCCTGAATCGTCATACACCCCGACCCTCTTGTTCCCGGTATCGGTGACGTATACCCTCCCCTTGACTGCAACGACATCGGTCGGATTATGGAACTGCTCATTATAGTCCCCGGCGCTGCCGAATTTCAAAAGGAAATTCCCCTGCCGGTTGAATTTCTGTACACGTTGGTTTCCGGAATCAACCACGTACATGCGGCCCTGGTCATCAAACGCGACACCCTTGGGCCCGTAAAACTTACCATCGCTGTTTCCCTTCCCCCCAATTGTCTTCACAATATCCCCCGAAGGATTGAGCAGATGAACAACATCATTTTTAAAATCAGACACCAGAAGTTTCTTATCAAAATAATCGACCCCGAAAAACTGGGAATTCATAGCCGTCTTGATTGTAGTGGTCCCTTCGCCGTTGGCGTTCAGCTTTACGAGTTTCCCAGTGGAAAATGAAGTTATATAAAGGTTCTTTTCATTGTCACACACCAGGTCCATGGGATACTTGAAAGAAAACTGCCGGTACGCCGATGACCGGTATGACGCCCCGGATACCATCTTCGACAGGTCCGAATTCGGCGACATGAAGCTGTCGCGGTATAAAAGGTTTTCGATTTTGCTGGAAATCAGCACATCGTCAGGGTTTAGCTCCCGTAGGTTCTCCCACTCGCGTCGGGCCTCGTCAACGAAACCGGCAAGCTTGTAGGCCCTTCCCAGGTAATCGCGCGCTGTAAAATAATCGGGATATTCCTTGATTGAATTTCTGAAAAACTCTACGGAGGCGAGGTAATGCATCTGGTTATAATAATTCAAGCCTGAATTAAAAAATTTCTTCGCCGATTCGAAGCGCGGAAGCTCTTTAGTGAATGCGGACGCCGCATGACCGTGAATGTGCATGATAGCGATAAAACATGCAGGGATAATGATACAAATTTTACAAAAACGCATTTTGTTGACCGTATTTTTCATTATATATAATAATTTCATTATTATCATTATCGTCATTTTTTATATGGTTTAATTAACGTTTTTGCGTTGTATTGCGTTTGTAGAGACGCATAATCATGCGTCTCTACAACAACGGGGGATTAATCCCCCGTTATTTCCGTTTTTTCAAATGCCGTTTGATAAATTGCCCTGTAAACGATCCGGACGCCTTTGCAATATCCTCCGGGGTCCCGGTCGCGATTACCTTCCCTCCCCCGTCGCCCCCTTCGGGGCCGAGGTCGATTATCCAGTCGGCTGTTTTAATAACATCAAGGTTGTGCTCAATCACCATCACAGAATTACCTTTATCCACCAGTGAATTAAGCACATCAATCAGCTTCTGAATATCCGCAAAATGAAGCCCTGTGGTCGGCTCATCAAGGATATACATGGTGCTCCCTGTCCCCCGCTTTGAAAGCTCGGTGGACAATTTCACCCTTTGAGCCTCGCCGCCGGAAAGGGTCGTAGCAGGCTGTCCGAGTTTGACATAGCCAAGGCCGACCTTGTTGAGGGTATCGAGTTTTGACCTGGCACCCGGGATGCTCGAAAAAAATTCAAGGGCCTCCTCGACCGTCATATCCAGGACCTCATAGATATTTTTACCCTTGTAGCGGACCTCCAGGGTCTCGTGGTTATATCGATGACCTTTGCATACTTCGCATGTTATGTACACATCGGGGAGAAAATGCATTTCTATCCTTTTTACACCGTCACCCTCGCACGATTCGCACCGTCCGCCGGGGACATTGAACGAAAAACGCCCGGGCTTGTATCCCCTGATTTTGGACTCGGGGAGCATTGCAAACAGATCGCGTATGGGGGTGAAGAGCCCCGTATAGGTCGCAGGATTCGAGCGGGGTGTCCTGCCGATCGGTGACTGGTCGATATCGATTACCTTGTCGAGCTGTTCGATCCCGTCGAACCGGTCGAACGCGCCGGGATGCTCCTTTGAACCCATAAGAATCGACGACAGCGCCTTATAGAGGATCTCTATGACCAGTGTCGATTTTCCGGATCCGGAAACCCCGGTAACTGCGGTGAATACACCGAGGGGTATTGATACATTGATGTTTTTCAGGTTATTTTCCCGCGCCCCCTTCAGTTCGATGTGCCCGCGGGCCTCCCGCCTCGCTGTTGGAAGCGCAATCGAGGACCGCCCCGAGAGGTATGCACCGGTGAGGGATTTTTTGTCAGCTGAAATTTCGTCAGGGGTCCCGACCGCGACAACATAACCGCCGTTTAATCCGGCTCCCGGGCCGAGGTCGACGACATAATCGGCTTCGAGGATAGTGTCCTCATCGTGTTCGACCACAATGACGGTATTCCCGAGGTCCCGGAGGGATTTCAGGGTATCGAGGAGCTTCTTGTTGTCACGCTGATGCAGCCCGATGCTCGGCTCGTCAAGGACATACAGCACCCCCGTGAGCTGCGACCCGATCTGGGTGGCAAGGCGGATCCGCTGCGATTCACCCCCCGACAGGGTGCCGGCCGCGCGGTCCAATGTCAGGTAGTCGATGCCGACATCGTTCAGGAACCTGAGTCGCGTCCGGATCTCTTTTAAAATCTGTTCGGCAATCTTCCGTTCGGTATCGTTGAGTACTATATCGGTGAAAAATTTAAGCGAATTCTTAATTGAAAGGGAGGAGACCTCATCGATCCCCCTGCCGGTGACTTTCACCGCAAGGCTTTCGGGACGGAGCCGCTTCCCGCCGCACACGTCGCACACGGCATTGGACATGAACCCTTCCATCCAGACGCGCATGTCCTCTGAATCGGTCTCTTTATACCGTCGTTCGAGATTGGGGATTACCCCCTCGAAAGGCCGATTGAATTTATATTCGGAATTGGTGCGCTTGATGTTGAAATCGACCCTCTGGTCGCCGGTGCCGTACAATATCACATCGCGCACTTTTTTCGGGAGCTTCTTCCACGGGGTATGCGGGTCGAACCCGAGGCTTCTCTCAAGGGCATTGATCTGTTCGATGTACCAGTAGCTCGTGGTCTTCCCCCACACCTCAAACACCCCTTCATACAACGACCTGTCAGGGTCCCGTATGATGAGCTCCGGATCAAAGGTCATGAGAAACCCCAGGCCGTCGCATGCGGGACATGCGCCATACGGGCTGTTAAACGAAAACATCCGAGGTACGAGCTCGGGTATTGATATCCCGCATTCGGGGCACGATAGTTTAGTCGAAAAAAGGCGCTCCTCATCGTTGATCATGACAACCACGAGCCCTTCGCCGAGATTCATAGCGGTCTCAACGGAATCGGCGAGCCGTGGTCGTATGCCGTCCTTAATGACGATACGGTCGACCACTATCTCTATTGAATGCTTCTTGTTTTTATCGAGCGAAATTTCGTCGTCGATATTGACGATGTCGCCGTTCACCCGCATGCGGACAAAACCGTTTTTACGGGCGAATTCGAATCTGTCGGCATGCACGCCCTTGCGTCCCCGCACAAGAGGGGCCAGCACCTGGATCTTTGTTCCCTGGCGGTTGGTCATAATCGATTCAACTATCTGGTCGAGTGATTGGGAGGATATTTTTTTACCGCATTTGTGGCAATGGGGCACACCTATTCGCGCAAAAAGGAGCCTGAAATAATCGTAAATCTCGGTGACTGTTCCTACCGTGGAGCGCGGGTTTCGATGTGTCGTCTTTTGTTCGATTGATATTGCGGGTGAAAGACCGTCGATATAGTCGACATCGGGCTTTTCCATGAGGCCGAGAAACTGGCGGGCATACGACGAAAGGGACTCCACATACCGCCTCTGCCCTTCAGCATATATAGTATCAAAAGCTAGCGAGGACTTCCCCGATCCGGACAATCCGGTTATAACAACGAGTTTATCCCGGGGAATTTCCAGTGAGATGTTCTTTAGATTATGTTCGCGGGCTCCTTTAATTGTTATCTTTTTGCTGCTCATATCTGTGTGATGTTGATAGAGCCGCACATTGGACATATGACATCGAATATTTCATCTTCGTCGTCATACTCCTCCTTGTTCTTGGCGATAAGATCGTCCCAGCGGTAATCGCAGTCGTCGCACGCAAAACTTACATGGATCTTTTTGCTATCACTTTCGGCATCATCGTCTTCGGCGACTTCTTCAGGGAATTCGCCCTCCTCCTCGAGCTCTTCTTCTTCGTAATGCTCCTCGTAATATTCGTCTTCATATACTTCATCTTCAAAATCTTTTTCATAATTGTCATTCATCATATCTGCATCCTGAATGTAAATGTTGATAATTTCTGCCCCTTTAATCAGGCAGTTCAGAGAAAAACGCATACTATCCCGAACGGTAAAAAAACACCATCAAAAAACGTCTCTTAATCTTTTGTAAGGACAATTTTCCTAATTCACAGTTACATATAATTTCTAATGATGAGGTTAAAAGCAACTAAAAATCAGCTGATACAAATGAATATTGTGTTTTTTATTTGTCAAAAATAAAAAATTATTTTTCAAAAAAAAATGCATAAAAGGTCCCAAAAAAGCACATATAAGCGCCCTCCCCTCATTATGACCTCTTACTTATTAATATTTTTGAAAAATTTTTTTTTATTG
>JBFZEZ010000486.1:0-4188 GCA_041306585.1 Spirochaetota bacterium
GGCGTAGCCGCTGATGTTTTGCATGGGCACTCCTGCTCCTGTCATTCCCGTCCCGGCCTGCGCGAGGATAAACTCCGTCGGGAATCGGGAATCCATATTCGTGCAATAGATAATGTGGGGAAAAAGTATTTTTATCTACTTTTAACATATAATAATTTAATTCGCAAGTAAAATAACCTCCAAACCGCTGATTTATGCCTGAATTCAGGAAGGGAAATGCATTCCACTGCGGCCGGGGCAGCGTATGAAATTTTACGACAGGAAAGAAGAACTTGATGTTTTAAAAACGATCGATTCTCATGCTTCCCGTGGCGGGATGATGACGGTGATCATGGGAAGAAGGCGGGTCGGAAAGACGCTTCTCGGACTGAAATTCTGTAAAAACTGTATAGCAATAAATGATAAAGAGAAAAAGCTGCTTATTGCCGAGTTAAAGATGAACAGTGCAAATCTAAGAATTGAAAAATTAAAAAAAAAAATCGCAGAAATTTCTCCATGACTACGCAGGCTACGCCGTTGAATTTACGGGCCTCAGCCTTAAGGATGCGGAGAATTATTTAAAACACAGGAAAACTTGAAAATTATGCTAGAAGGTACACTGATCGGCACAAACATAAAACGCGCAGCGCTGCATGGTTATTAAACATTATTCGTTTTACACCAGCCTCTTCAACACCACCAGCGTCACATCATCATTCGTGACAAATCCTTCAAGTTCCCGCAGTAGTGCCCCTTTTATGTGTTCCGTGGACTGATGCCCGTTGTCCAATAAAACAGTATGGAGCCGTTCTTCGCCGAACATATCAGTTTCCATTTTTCTGCTGTCTTGCTTACTGTCTTCTTTCCATGCTTCGGTAATGCCGTCGGTATAGAGAAGCAGCACATCTCCCTTGTTAAGATTCAGCGACTGATCTTCCCATACAGGATCAAATCCCTGGATGAGAAGGCCTATCCATATTCCGTTTGTTTCAATCACCTCGATTTTCTTTTCCCTTGACCGGTAAATCAACAGGTTCTGGTGCAGGCCGGCAAACGCCACGGCACCTCCAGAGTTAAATGAAAAAGCGGTGATAGTCATATATTTGTCCAGCTTCATCTGGTTAATATTATACACAAGGGCTTTGTTTATATATGCCAAAAGCCCTGATGGGGCTATTTCAGGGGTGTTGCGCAATACTCCCTGAACCAGGGTCTGTACCATCATCATAACAAGGCCTGCGGGGACACCGTGCCCGGAAACATCGCCGATGATGAGCCAGTCATTTTTTTCAGTATTGATGAAATCATAATAATCCCCGCCCACTTCATCTGCGGGTTTCATGTATGCCGTGACCTCATGGCCGGGAATACGGGGATTTTCCGGAAGTAAGGATGTCTGGATGTTTTCCGCAATTCTCATTTCGGTGTCGAGACGTGCCGCGTTTTCACGATGGGCCAGTAATCGGGAATTTTCAATTGAAATAGCGGCCTGCGATGATAGTATCTGCAGGACCTGCAGGCGTTCCGGAGTAAACGCGTATGCGGTTAAATTATTTTCAAGATAAATAATTCCAGCCATGACCCCTTTGTATTTGATTGGGGCACACAGTATCGACTTCGACTCGTTTTTAATTATATAGGGGTCCTTGACAAAACGTTCATCCTGCATTGCATCGTGAATAACGATGTTTTCCTTTGTTTTATTGACATAATTGATTATTGCCGCGGGAATGACACTGGAACCTTCCACCGGGGTTGATTGGAGAATAACTACAGATTCCACCGACCCCTGGACTTCGAGGTAGAGCTTTTTATCTTTCTCCTTCTCAATTATGAGAAAACCCTTCTGGGCGCCTGCGTTTTCAATAGCGAGGACCATCACTTTTTTAAGAAGATTGTTCAGTTCGATCTCGCTGGAAAGGGCCTGAGATGTTTTTATGATTGAAGAAATATCAAGATTATACAGAGAGCTGGTGCTGTACACTGAGCTGTCTGTTAATGTTTCATCAATGGAATTATGTTTTGTAACGACTTTTTCTGATAAAAATATTTCATATTTTTTTTCTAAATGTCTGACTTTCACCAGAGCGCCCCATTTACGATACAGATTCCTGGCATGGGTCAGATACGAACGTGCGTTTTCTTCTTGATCTTTCCTGATAAAAAACTTCCCGGCCAGTTCATAGGCGATTGCCTCGTCCTGAAGATATACATTTTCACGGGCGCCCGCAATGGCGGAATCATACAGAGTGATTGCCTGAGGAGTTTTGTTTTTCAGACGCGCAATTTCAGCATCAATGAGAAGCAGTTTATGCAAATAATTCATGGGTGCGTGATGCGCCCATTTCTTCATTTTTTTTCTCCCCTGCTTGATGCGTTTCCACATTGCTTTTTTTTGTTTTTTTGATGCCTCCGCATAAACCGAGCAGTATGAAAGCACCGTGTAAAAGTAATAAATTGGAAGAAAATAATTACCTATAAAAGTGACGAGTTTTTTTTCAATGAAACGGGATCGCTCCAGTGCCAGATCGTACTTCTCAAACATAAATGCCAGCATAATTAAAAGGGGGTAATCTGCTATAAACTTTTTGGCTTTTTCATCTGCCGGCTCGTCAACTAAAAAAGGACCGGAAAAAACGCAGGGATCAGTATTGCAGTCTTTTAAATTAAATACGACCTGAGCAGTCAGGTTGATCATCTTGATTACCGGTTTATGTTTAAACGTTTTGAGTATTTTTAAAAATTGTTCGGACTTTTCCTCTACCTCCTTAAGGGGAAACCCGGCACAAAACATATGAGCGCAGTGCGACTGCATTGACAAACCGGCGAATTCGATATCTCCCTGATCAAAGGCCATGTTATACGATTCTTCAAGTTCGGGGAGGGTGGTTCTGAAATGGTTTTTCCAGTGGGAGACAAAATAATTAAATACAAAATAATTCGAGGCTGATTGTTTCGAAATTTCTTTTTCTTTCATGACATTGAGCGCCATGCGGGCGTAATTGTATCCGGTCTCGATGAAACCCATATGGATACAGACAAATCCATATGTCATAATAAAATATTCCCCCTCCGGACACATGCCGTATTTCAGGGAATTTTTTATTACATGGTATGTCCATACAATCACCAGTTTCGGTTTTGCCAAAAAAACCGACTGTGTGCTATAGTTGAATATTTTCAAAATTATTTCCACACGCGGGTCTGATAAATTCGGCATCAATTTTAACTTTTTCTCATTTTTACCGACAAGCATCAATCGTATCGATATAAAATGCTTCAAAAGGCTCAGCACACCGGGATTCAAAGTCAATCTCACTCCAAGTTCCCGAACTGAAAGTCCCGCGGTCTTGACCGAATCCTTGAGCCGCCCCTGAGCGCTGAGTGCAAGCACCTGCACTTTATATACCTCTCCCCTGTCAAGCCCCGGGCGCGCATGAGCCAGGATGTTCGCAGTCAGGGCGTCCATAGTTTTATAATCCCTTAAAAGATACGACGATTCAATAGCCTCAAAATAGAGATTGTAGAGCAATTTATAATTGTTTTTCCATGCATCCCTGACATGTTCTACATCCGGGGGTGAAACCGGATCAGACACAATGAGCTTCAATCCTGTCATGACATAATGAAACGCAGAACTATACGCCGCGGACTTTTTCGCCTTGTGCCCGGCCATGAGATTGAGCTGTGCAATCTTCAATTTTTCATCATTCCCTGTAATCAGGGAAAGAGCGGAATTGAAATGGTCTATTATAAAAAGAATTTTTGCTTTCAGGTTCTTCTCAGGCGTAGCGGCAAGAAGATACTGACCAATGCGGTAATGCATATGCCGTTTTTCCTCCTCCGGGATGAGGGAATACGCGGCCTCCTGTATACGGTCATGCTGAAACCGATACATATCGCCCTGCCTGAAAATCAAATCTTCCGACATCGCGCCTGTCAGGCTTCGGAGGGTGTCCTCAATGCTCTGGTTTCGAATTACCGCTATGGTCTCAAGGTCGAACCTGTTTCCGATACTCGCGCATACTTTAAGGATATCAATGGTGTCAGGGTTTAATGCTGAAATATTATTAGCCATCAATTCAACAACATTTGCCGTGACCTCTTGTTTTTCAATCTCACCGATATCCCAGCGCCAGCCCATGTCAGGATCAATTGTGATATGCTTCCTGTCGTAGAGGACCTTCAAAAACTGATTCACGAAGAAGG